>NZ_JBSSCZ010000029.1:0-46929 GCF_054060215.1 Thermostichus sp. OS-CIW-30
TTTCTCGTTTTGACAAATTGGCCAGGAACTTCTTGAGTTTTCTCTATCTCGTCAGTGCTCTCTTTTGGCTCAAATGAAAGATCAACACAACCTAGGACACTCTAGGACACTGCGTCAGGGTTGTGGAGCAATAGCGTTGCGGAGCAATAATGCGCGGGGCTAGAGGGCTTGTCTCAGCAGCCCAGGCATCTCACCTAACCTGAAACGGCCATAAGCTCCCACAGCATCTCGGATAAGCTTGCCTCAACAAATCTCAAAAGCTGCTGGCAGGTAGTCAACCAAAGCGTAGCTTACCCCTTCCCTGGAGGCCCGACGTTCTATCAGCGCAACATCAAAACGGCAGGACAACTCGGAGAGGTGGGGATGCTGGCTCAAGAAGGCTTGGGCAGCCCGGATCAAGCGTCGCTGCTTGGGGATCCCAACCGCCAAAAGCCCGCCTCGATCCCAGCTACCGGGGCTACGGGTTTTCACCTCTACGAAAATCAGCACATCAGCTTTGTGGGCAACCAGATCCAGCTCGCCCCAAGGGCAGCGCCACCGCTGGGCCAGGATCTGCCAGCCCTGCTGACAGAGATATTGCCGCACCCAGCCCTCGCCGACGTTGCCTGTATTCTGGAGGGAAGCCCTTCTGGGCAAGGGATCCATAAAAAAATCACCAGCGCCCGGCTCTAATGAGCAGAGCCATTGCCGTGATACTTGTCGGTGTCGTAAAAGCCGTTGCGGGTGCCGAAGTAGAAACTTGCCAGAGAGAGGACAAGAGCAACCCCCACCAAGACTAACTTTGCATCCACGTGGTTTTCCCCTGATTTTCTCCTCAACCGTGATCATAATAGCCTGCCGCTCCTTCACAATCCTCTGGTAAGCGATGCGCGGCACTGATATCGGCCAAGGCACAGCAAGTCTTGGGGGATCCCATCGGAAATGAACTACTCCCACTGGGAGCTCAGCATGCTACCATTCAGACGGAAAGGGAGTAGTCAGGCGGCTTACCGCCCTCTGCATCGACATACTGGCTAAAAACAGCCCGGTGCAAGAGACAAAGCAAGCCCGGCAGGCTGCTTTGGTGACGAGACTTTCACTGAGTTCACGCGGAGGTGAGCTTGGTGAGTCCGTCTGACTTTCCCAGCCTTCACCTCTAGGTGTGAACCGATTCCACACACAAGAGAGGTTGGAGGCTAGAAAATGTGGGCCGGTTTTTTATCGAGTTTGCTGCTGGTGACGGTAGCGGAATTTGGGGACAAAACCTTTTTTACCCCCTTGATTTTGGCGATGCGCCACCCACGCCGCTGGGTTTTTCTGGGGACATGGCTGGCTTTAGCGATGATGAACCTGCTAGCGGTAGGAACCGGGCAAGTGCTTTTTAAGCTACTGCCACCCTTGGGCGTGCGGGTGCTATCGGCTGGGGTTTTCGCCGTTTTTGGCTTGAGAATGCTCTGGCAAGCGTGCAGAATGCCACCTCAACAGGCATTACCAGAAGAAGAGGAAGCCCTCAGACAAGTGATGCAGGCAGAAGCAAAAGGAGTTGGCCGCGGGGGGGTTAGGGCCATCGTCTGGGAAGCCTTTAGTTTGATCGCCCTAGCCGAGTTCGGGGATAAAACCCAGATTGCTACCGTTTCCCTAGCCGCCACCCATCCGGGATTCAGTGTCTGGGCGGGGGCAACCCTGGGTCATGGTCTGATGGTGGGGCTGGCGGTGGTGGGAGGTCGTTTTTTAGCAGCTCACATCTCTGAACGCGCCGTGCATTGGGTGGGGGGCGGCTTATTTCTGGTGTTTGCGTTGCTGACCGGTTGGGAGTTGGCAGGATGAGGGATCAGCTAGAAATCGCAGGAGCCCCGCACTGTACCCGTAGGGTCAGTGCCGGGAGGAATGCGCTTTGATGAAGTACAATGGACTTATGAGCCAAGTCCTGACCATATCCTGTAAGCTCAAGGTGTTCCCGTCACAAGCCGCCAAATTGGACGCGACGATGGATGTCTTTGTGCAGGCATTGAACTGGGTCAACCAGAACACGCCGGAGAAGATCGTCAACGCGGTCAAACTGCAATCCCTTTGCTACTACGAGATTCGAGCCCGGTTCGGCTTGTCCAGTAACTTGGCTCAACAGGTGTGCAGACGGGTGGCGGGCGCTCGCAAAGTGGCGAGACAGCGCAACCGTCCAGTTAAAGAGTTCAAGCGTAGGTTCGTTACCTACGATGCACGTATCTTCTCATTTCGCGAGAAAGACTGGACGGTGTCGCTGACCACGGTGAAAGGGCGAGAGCGCTTTGAACTAGCCATTGGCAACTACCAGCGTGGGATGCTGGCTGGTTCCAACCCAAAATCTGCCACCCTGGTCAAGCGGAAAGACGGCTCCTACTACATCCAGATTTGCGTAGAGAAAAACCCGCCCAAGCAACAAGATACCGACAGGGTGATCGGGGTGGACTTGGGCAGGACGGATATCGCCCATACGTCAGAGGGGGACAACTGGAATGGACAGCAGTTGAACCGAATCCGAGACCACTACTCCAAGCTGAGGGCGGCACTCCAACGCAAAGCCAGTAAGGGCACCCGCAGTTCGCGGCGCAGATGCCGTCAACTGTTGCAACGGCTGTCTGGCAAGGAGAGACGCTTTCAGGCGTGGGTCAATCATCGCATCTCCAAAGCTATTGTCTCTAGGGCAAAGGCGACAAATAGCGCTCTTGCTCTGGAAGACTTGACAGGGATTCGGGAAAGGGTCAATCAACAGCCACGCAGCAAGACAGAGCGTAGGCGGGCAAATAGTTGGGCGTTTTATCAACTCCGTCAATTTTTGGAGTACAAGGCTCTGCGTGCGGGGGTTGCTCTGATTCTTGTTCCGCCTGCCTACACGTCGCAGACCTGCCACCGGTGTTTGCACATTCATCCCGACCCTGCGCAATCCTATCGCAGTGGAAAGAAGTTTAAGTGTGGACACTGTGGATGGGAAGGGGATGCGGATTTGAATGGTGCAAACGTAATTGCGCTCTTGGGGGCTGCCGTAAACCAGCCTGGAGGTCCGGGCCTGTTTTGTTCTCTGGTAGGGCAGAGCAGGCTCAGGGCTACTGAAAGCCCGCTCCGTACCGCTTAGCGGTCGGAGTCGGGTAGTTTACCCAAATTCCTGTTCGATGATCCGCCATCGGGCAGTGATCACGCCTGGCTCTAGGCTGAGGCGGCTGACGACAAGTTCCAGGGCTTGGTCGTCGCGGGTCTGGGTGACTAGCTCTGCTTCGACTTTGACCAGATTGGGCTTGTCCTCCAGGTCTTCGCTGTAGAGGGCACGCAGTTTGAGATGGGTGGGAGCTATACCCTGCAGGAGCAAGGCGCGGATGTGGGCCTCTGCTTGGCTTTTGCAGATGAACGAACACTCATAGACCAGTTCCAGTTCTGTGCCTTTCAAAGGCTGCTGGTTGATGCGGTAGCCCAGTGGACGCAGCACAACGTTGGAGATCAACACAGCTGCGGCCCCAATGGCAGCTTGGGGAATGTACCCCGATCCGGCAAAGGCTCCCACCGCGGCTGCACACCAGATGGTGGCGGCAGTGTTCAGGCCACGGACGCTGGCTCCTTCCTTAAGAATCACGCCCCCGGCCAAAAAGCCAATCCCCGATACCACTTGGGCCGCAATACGGGTCGGGCTGCTTTCATCAGGGGTGAGAACCGAGAGCATGACAAACAAAGCTGCACCCGTGGCCACCAGGGTATTGGTGCGCAAGCCGGCCATGCGCTGCCGCCACTGTCGCTCCAGGCCAATGAGGGATCCCAGGACAAAGGCAACGGCCAAACGCAAGGTGAAGTCAATCCAGGTCATGCTCCGGTTCTCGTGAAAGGATAAAGTTTAGCCATCCTCATCTGGGATCCCAAGGGCAGTGGCTTCCTGTTGCAAGGTTTGCCAGAGGGCTTCCAGTTGAGCAAAGGCGGATTCTGGGGCCAGCTTACCACCTGTTTCTAAAGCACAGGTTATGCCCACCCGATAGGCATACTGCTGCAGCCGTGACCGAAATTGAGCAGCAGCCAAGGGAGATAGAACTTTCAAGGTCATGGCACACCTCCTAAATGTTTGCTGTAACCCTTCGTTGGTCAAAGGACACCTCGTAAAAGTGCTCTGCGCCGCCGTCGCGATGGCCTTGTGGCGAGACTCTGAAAGGCTGATTTCTCAAGAAGGGCTGGATTATTCGTTCCTGGAACGCGCTTTGCCGGTGAGGTGCCCCCTGGATCCAGCGCCGGCGCAGCCCTAGAGCTCCACTTCAACCCCGACTAGCCAAGCCACCAGGGTGAAATACACCCAGAGGCCGGTGAAGTCTTTAATGGTGGTGATAAAAGGATCCGCTCCCGGAGCGTGGTCAAAGCCCAGCTTTAACATCACCCAGGGCAAAATGGCGCCCAAGATAGCCCCCAAAGTGAGGACAATGGCCAGAGCCAAGCCCACCGCTAGACCCAATTGTGGGATCCCATTCGGTGCCCCCTGCCAGAAGTAGGCAATCACCCCAGCCGTGGCCCCCAGGATCGCACCGATAATGCCACCAATGCTGGCTTCCCGCAGCAAATAGGGGAGAAACTGCCGCACGTTGATGTGGCCCCAAGCCAAGCCACGGGCAAAGATGGTCGTAGATTGGGTGCCGACATTACCGCCCATATCCATGACCAAGGGGATGAAAATAGCCGCTGCCGTCACTGCTTGCAACACTTCCTCAAAGGTTTGGATCACTCCCCCCACCACCATGCCGCCAATCAAGGTGATGATTAAAAACGTGATGCGCAGGCGGACGGCATACCAACGGGAGCCTTTAACCAGGCGCTCGCTCCAAACCTTGTCTCGGCTGAGCAAGTTGCCCACCCCTGCTTGGGCCAGAGCAGCATCCGTAGCCTCTTCTTCCACCAAATTGATCACATCTTCAAAAGTGATGTCACCCACCAAGCGCCCTTCCGTATCCACCACCGGAATAGCCGGCAAGCCCGAATCCTTGAGCAAACGAGCTGCCTGGAGATCCCGGTCGGTAACCCGAGCAAAAGTATCCGATCCCTCAATCAGCTCCCGAATGGGCAAATTCGGATCTGCTTTCACGAGGCGCACGGTGCGAACCAAACCTTTGTAGAACCGCTGATCGTCCACCACAAAAATCACATCCAGCTCATCGTCTCCCAGTTGAGAGTCCCGCACGCTGGCCAGAGCAGCCCCGACGGTGATGGTATCTCGTACCGACAAGTAGCGCAGGTTCATCAGCCGACCGGCACTGCGCTCTGGATAACCCAGCAAGATATTCACTGCTTCCCGAGCTTCTGGGCTGAGGTTGGCAATGAGGCGCTTGGTTACTTTGGCCGGCAACTCCTCAAACAGACGTACCCGCTCATCAGGTGGCAGAGCTTCTATGAGCTGGATCACTTCTGGGCTTTCCATGCTGCGAATGAGATCGGCCTGCTCTTCGGGCCGCAGATACTCAAACACTGCAATGGCTCTGTCTTTTTCCAGCAAGCGAAAAGCCAGTACCCGCTGCCGAGGTGAAATCTCCATCAACTGCTGCACCAGCTCGGCAATGGGAGCGCGGTTGGCCTCTCGCTTGGCGGCTTCCAAGGAAGCAGGGGTTAGGAGATCGCGAAGAACGTTGTGCCGCATGATAAACCTCCGAACGTTGGGGTCAGCCGGGATGAAGAGAACCAGGAGGTCAACAGCCAACCGGTGCTCCGAGGCTCACAGGGAAGCCCTGAAACCCTTGGATGGCCGCGCAGCAAGCCGTAGGTCTAGCGCCAGGCCTCCAAGCCCAGCTTGGATCGCAAGCGCCCAAGCCGATAAGAGGGACTCCAAGGGATCCCCAGGCCTGCGGAAACCCCAAAACCCACAACGGGAAAGTCAATGGGAATCCCCTCGGAATTACTCCTGATCTCCCCTTTTCTGAACAGGGCTGCACAAACCCATTGCTCAGGTAAGGCTCTGCTCAGCTCATCTGTTCGTCGCCGACTGAGAGAGCCACCCAAGTCAAAAGCTAGCCGGGAAAACTCTCCCACCCCTTCGCGTTGGCGAAACGGGATCCTCTCAAGCGACGACAGAAGCTGTCAGCGGGGAAAAGGAGGACACCAGTAAGAGCCCAATCTTCAAGAACGTGCTCCTCGAAGACCATCCACTGGTGGCTGGCGCTACAACTACCGGAAGCGTCCATGCTGCTGAACGTTTTCCTCCAAAAAGGTTAACCGAAACAACCCGGACAGCCAGAAGAGGATCTCTTCAGCTCCCTTTAGGCTAGTTGCAGGAGTGGGATCCCGTCAACCCTTTTTCTCCAGCTCATCCGGTGAACAATTGGTGGGGCAGCTGGAGGGGTAAGATCGGGGTGAGCAGCAATAGCCCCCTTGTGGTTCCTCTCGTCTCGACATTGCCCTCAGCCTGACTCAGCAGAGTCTACATCTCGGTGGCTTGCGACCTTGAGCAACCCACGCCCTTCGCCGCCTCTGTTTTGTTAGTGGTTTTTGTTAGTGGTTTGTTGGTGGCCTTGCTTCAATGAGCTGCGCTTCCCATCTTCTACAGGTGCCGATGTCCTTGAGCTTATGGCCTCTCTTCCCCTCGTTGCCGTGATCTTGGGCACACGGCCCGAAGCCATTAAGCTGGCCCCGGTGATCCAAGCTCTGCGTGCCAGTCCCCATCTGCGCACCGAGCTGATCTTGACCGGACAACACCGGGAAATGGTGGATCAGGTGATGCGGCTATTCGGTCTGCAAGCGGATCGGGATCTGGCGATCATGCGCCCCCGCCAAAGCTTGACGGACATCACCGAAGCCACCTTGCGGGGCCTGGAACTCTACTTTCAAGAGCAACATCCTCAACTGGTTTTGGTGCAGGGAGATACCACCACCGCCTTCGCTGCCGCCTTGGCAGCTTTTTACCACCGGATCCCGGTTGGGCATGTGGAAGCCGGACTGCGCACCGATGATCTCTACAATCCTTTCCCCGAAGAGGCCAATCGCCGCCTGATCTCCCAGTTGGCCAGCCTGCACTTTGCCCCTACCCCCCAAGCCGTTGACAACCTGAAGCGAAGCCACGTGGTGGGATCCATCCATTGCACCGGCAACACTGTCATCGACGCCCTACTGCAGGTGGCCTCCCAAGGGATCCCCTGCCCCATTCCCGGGCTGGACTGGCAGCGCTACCGTGTCCTGCTGGTTACCTTGCACCGACGCGAAAATTGGGGGGATCCCCTAACCGCCATCGGCAAGGCTCTGCTGCAGATCTTGGCCGAGTTTCCCGATACCGCCCTTCTTTTGCCCCTCCATCCCAACCCCTTGGTGCGGGATCCCCTGCAAGCCCTGTTGGGATCCCATGAGCGGGCTTTTCTCACTGAGCCTCTGGACTATCCCCTCTGGGTGAGCGCCATGCAGCGCTGTACCCTCATCCTCAGCGACTCCGGCGGCATTCAAGAAGAGGCCCCTGCCCTGGGCAAACCGGTGCTGGTGCTGCGGCAGACCACCGAACGTCCTGAAGCGATTGCTGCCGGCACCGCCCGCCTGGTAGGCACACACCCCGAAAAGATCCTGAAGGCAGCCCGAGAATTGCTCACAGACCCACAAGCCTATGCCCGCATGGCCCAAGCCCAAAACCCCTTTGGCGATGGCACTGCCGCCCGGCAAATTCGCCACATCATCGAGCGGTGGTTTAACCCGCAAAGCCCTCGAGAAGAACAAAGTTAAGAATTAAAAGTTAAGAATTAAATAAGAATCAAAGATGTATAGGCCGTTACCGGGAAAACCGTTTCTTTACCTATTGCTCTCAATAAGACAATTAATCTCAATAAGACAATTAATTAAGATAGAAAGCCTGACTCCAATCCAATTGACCCCAGTCCAATCAAGAGCGAGGATGCAAACCATGAGCACGACTGCAACTGCCACCACCGTTGTCCGGGTGCCGATTGTGGATGCCACCCCAGAAAATGTGCAACCCTTCGGCCAACTTATAGGGGACGATGTGGCCAATCCTGGGCTGGGGATCCCCTTTTATCAGGGGCGTGTCCTGGAAGGACAGAACATCGACTTTCAATACACCGGCAGAGCCGTTATCCGTACGGCTAAGATCCTGCCCGGATATCCACCTGTGCTCTGGCTGGAGCGCCACATGCGTATGACCCAGTTGTTTGTCGGCCTGGGGCAAGAGCCGTTCATCATGGTGATGGCTCCTCCCAACCATCCCAAAGCAGCTCCCGATCTCGACAAAGTACAAGCCCTGCGATTCCCTGCCGGGCATGGGCTGCTGCTGCACCTCGGCACGTGGCACGATTTCCCCATTGCCTGCGAGCGCCCCGTTGTGGTGCTAACCGCCAACTCCGAAGAAGTGGTGGAAGCCCTGGCCAGCATGGAAGATGCCCACGAAATGAATCAGGGAGATGTATTCAAAATTTCCCTCCCCCAACGGCTAAAAGCGGAGATCCACCTAGAGCTGGTGTAAACTACCCGACATCAACCGCTAGGCGGTACGGAGCGGGCTTTTAGTAGCCCTGCAGTTGGCAAGCCAACCACGAGCCTCTGGGGTGGTTTACAGCACCCCCAATCGACCGTTACCAGTGCCTTAAACAACCGTTTCTGGTGTCCGCAGCATTATTATAGCATTCCTCCCGACATCGACCCTACGGGTACAGTGCGGGGCTCCTGCAATTTCTAGCTGAATGCAAGTCCGGATCCCTGAATCTCTACAGGATGCCAAAGCCTCAGTTCTACAAAGTGGCGCTCTATCAGCCTTTGGCTGGATAGGGAACTCTTCGCCTTAACTGGGCCTTAACTAGGGCCAGACTCTTGTACCGAAACCTCCCTTTGGACCCTTCTTCCCCTGCAAGGGTCTAAGTATTCGAGAACACCTATTCTTACACACAAAAGCTTCGAGACAAGTTCAGAGAGAAATGCCTCTAGGCAAGAAAGGCTACCTGAGATTCTGCCAACAGGCGTCTTTAGGAGGGCCGTATTCAGCGGGAAGATTCACAAACGTCGGCAGCGTTGGCATCTGGAGGGAGTTGCTCTATATTAAATCAGCTAGCATATTCGATATTTGCCAGAATTTAAGTTATTGTGAGAGCTGACATGCCATCCAATTGGTCAGACATCCATCCTCTCAATCCTGGGCAAGGGTTGGGTTCAGCCCAGTCTGCGCCTTCCCATTGGAATGAGCGCCACAGGGGAGAAGGCTCTCATGCCGAGTATGAGAGGAACGGATCTCAGACCAGAGCGGCGGATCGTCCAGAGGACTTCATGCCGAGCAATGCCGCAAAGATTAAGGTTGTAGGCGTGGGGGGTGGGGGTGGCAACGCGGTCAGTCGGATGGCGGCCAGTAACCTCGTGGGCGTCGAGTTTTGGAGCGTCAATACCGATGCGCAGGCCCTTGCCCAGTCCTCGACGGTGAACCGCTTGCAAATTGGGCAGAAGCTGACTCGAGGCTTGGGTGCAGGTGGTAACCCGGCCATTGGCCAGAAAGCTGCAGAGGAATCCAGCGAAGAAATATCGGCAGCCATCAAAGGGGCAGATCTGGTCTTCATTGCCGCCGGCATGGGGGGAGGCACGGGCACGGGTGGAGCACCCGTCATCGCCCAAATTGCCAAAGCCAGTGGTGCCCTGACGGTGGGAGTGGTGACACGGCCTTTTTCCTTTGAGGGCAAACGCCGCAGCAAGCAGGCCGAGGAAGGGATCCAAGCGCTGCGGGAGGCAGTTGATACCCTGATTGTAATTCCCAATGACAAGTTGCTTTCGGTGATCTCCGAGCAAACCCCTGTCCAAGAGGCTTTTCGCGTTGCTGATGATGTGCTGCGGCAGGGGGTGCAGGGCATCTCGGATATCATTCTCATTCCCGGCATGATCAACGTGGATTTTGCCGATGTGCGCAGCGTGATGGCCGATGCCGGCTCTGCCTTGATGGGGATTGGCATGGGATCCGGCAAGTCCCGCGCCCGCGAAGCCGCCATTACCGCTGTATCTTCGCCGCTTTTGGAAACCTCCATCGAAGGGGCTAAAGGTGTCCTCTTCAACATTACCGGTGGGCCGGATTTGTCCTTGCATGAGGTCACGGTGGCTGCCGAGATCATCGCCGAGGCAGTGGATCCCGAGGCCAACATCATCTTCGGCACCGTCCAAGACGAGCGCATGCAGGGGGAAGTGCGCATCACGGTCATCGCCACCGGTTTCCAAGAGAAAGCCCGTCCAGCCGCCATCCCTGCTGCAACCAAAGTTTCTGCCTCCAACAGGTCGGGGGTTCCCAAGCCCACTCCCACGGGCTCTGGGCTGCCGCCTCGACAGCCTCCGGAGCCTGAGCCGCCGATGTCTGGAGGCTTAGATATTCCCGAGTTCTTGCGCCGCCGACGGCCCCCTTCGTAGGGTAGGGTGAAGGTATGCTGGTATCTTGGTGCCGGTTGTTGAGGGTGGGGAGTGCTTTGGGGTTAGGCCATGAACATTGTTGTCTTGGCGGGGGGGCGTTCGGCAGAACGTCAAGTCTCTTGGGTAACGGGTAAAGCCTGCAAACGGGCTTTGGAGGACCTGGGCCATCGGGTCAAGGTAATCGACCCAGATGAGGATCTGCCTCTGCGCCTTTGGCAGGAACGGCAAGCCGGCTGCGACTTCGTTTGGATTGCCTTGCATGGCCCTGGTGGCGAGGATGGGGTGGTACAGGGAATGCTGGACTGGCTGGGCCTGCCCTACCAGGGATCCGGGCCGCTGGCCAGTGCTCTGGCCATGGATAAGCTGGTCTCCAAGCAGATCTTTCGCGCCGCGGGGATCCCTACCCCCGATTGGCAGGTTTGGGATGACCAAAACCCCCTCACTTGGGCCGACTGTGCGGCAGAGTTGGGATCCCCACTGGTGATTAAGCCCAGCAACAACGGCTCGACGGTGGGCATCAGCATTGTCCGGGATGAGAGGTCATTTGCTCAGGGGCTGGAGTTGGCCCGCTCGGTCTCGTCGCGGATTTTTCTGGAGCGCTATGTTCCCGGAAAGGAGATCACCCTCTCGATCTTGTCCGGCCAAGTTCTTCCGGCCATTGAGATCATCCCCGCCCAAGGCGACTTCTACGACTACGAAGCCAAGTACGCACCCGGTGGCTCGCGGCATTTGATCCCCTGTTCCCTCAGCCCGGCAGGGTTGGCCCGCTGTGAGGCGGCAGGTCTGAAGGCCTACCAGGCGTTGGGGTGCGAAGGCTTGGCGCGGGTGGATCTGCGGGTGGATCCCGAGGAAAATCCTTGGGTGTTGGAGGTGAATACACTGCCCGGCATGACCCCCACTTCCCTCTGTCCCGATGCGGCGGCAGCTCTGGGGTGGACGTTCACCGAGTTGGTGGAGCGAATGCTGCAGGATGCCTTGCAAAAAGCCCAATTGACCGGATCCCGGCATCCTCAAAGTTCATCGGCGACTCTCGGCAACGCTCCCTGAGGCTTTTCCCAAGACAAGAACAAGAACCTTTACCCAGCTCTTTCAGAGAAGGGCAACCAGCAAAAGAATCACCCCAATTCCAACAATCAGTACAGCTCCCCCCAGCCACACCCAGGAGATGCGGGACCTGCTGCCTATGTCGGTTTTCCCGACAGGATTCTCCGGCGCAGGTTCAGGCTTTGAGTTGACCGAATCCGGGGCAACAACTGTTAGATCCTGCAACAAGAAGTCGCCTTTTTTTTCCAACAGAACTGTGGTTTCTTCTGAGGCCAGCAGCGGGTTCAACAAGGGGGCCGTTTGCTCCCACTCGTATTCAGAATGTCCCGACTCACGCCCGTACACCGTGACCTGCTCCAAGCCGGGCAAGCCCAACACTCTGAGCTCCGCCTGCACCCGTTCCATGAGATGGGGGTAGTCCACTCGGGCCGAGGAGGATCGATTCAGAAGAACATGCAGATGACCTTGGCGGCGTTTGACCGCAATTCTGACCGGGGCAGCCAACCGAGCCTGCAACGCTTGGGCAATCTCAGCTTCGGTCATGGTGCAGCATCCAAGGTGTGCGGGCTAATTCTAATACAATCCTAGAGCAACCGTGCAGAGGGCTACGGGGGCTCGGGGTAGAATGAGATGCGCATGGGCGAAGAAATGCCGGGTCTCGACAGAGCAGGGCGTTCCTCTTTTCTCTCGCCGGATCCCTAGCTGGAAGTTCTATGCAAGAGAAAACCATTGTCCGCGATTACTTCAACTCCGTTGGCTTCGAGCGCTGGCGGCGCATTTATGGTGAAGAAGAAGTCAATTTCGTCCAAAAAGACATCCGCCTTGGCCATGCTCGCACAGTAGAGACGGTGTTGCAGTGGTTGGGGGATCCCTCGGGTTTACGCATTTGTGATGCCGGATGCGGGGTGGGCAGCCTCAGTTTGCCCTTGGCCACCAGAGGGGCGCAGGTGTTCGCCAGCGACATCTCGGAACAAATGGTGAACGAAGCACGCCGCCGCCAGCAAATGGAGTTGGGATCCACAGACAACCCACACTTTTGGGTCTCGGATCTGGAGGAATTGACGGGGGAATACGATGTCGTCATCTGCCTCGATGTGATGATCCACTACCCTGAAGCCGAGGCCCTGCGCATGCTAAAACACCTGACCTGCCTGGCCCAGTCCCGCCTGATCTTCAGTTTCGCTCCCAAAACCCCCTGGCTGACGCTGCTGAAGAAAGTGGGAGAGTTCTTCCCCGGCCCCAGCAAAACCACCCGCGCCTATCAACACCGAGAGGCGACCTTGGTGAGCCAATTAACCGAATGGGGCTGGAAAGTGCAGCAGCGACAAACCATTCGCAGCCGCTTCTACTTTGCTTGGCTCCTCGATCTGGTTCGGTGACACTCGATCTGGTTCGTTAAACGGGAATGAAACATTTTCGTCTAGCTCCCCTCTCCCTCTGGCAGCGAGGCTGGGAGTAGGGGCAGCAGCGTGGAATGCTTGGGGAGTGTCTCAATCTAGTTTAAAAATGACTATAACGATCAGCTGAGGTTATCCAGTTGCTCCAGCAAATCGGGATCTGCCAGCTTTTGTAGGGCAAGCCGCGCGTCATCCCGAACCCCCCAATCGGGATCGTGGCGGGCGCTGGTCAGCAACTGCCTTGTTAGCATTGCGTAAACGGCGGGATCCTCGAGAGCCAGTTTCACCTGTTGCCCCAGGATCCCTAAGCTCCAGGCACAGTTGCCGCGTACCGCCGCGATTGGATCTTGAGCCAAGCCCCGGCAGAGAGCTGCGACCACCTCATCCAATGCCGGGCCGGGCAACGCCTGCGCCTGAGCCAATTGTCCGAGGGCACTGGCAGCCCACAATCGCACTGCCGCGATATCCCCGGCCAACACTTCCAGCAACACCGGGTAGGCGCGCGGATCCTTGGCATTGCCCAACGCCCACACCAAACCTTTGCGCACATAGCCGTTCCAATCCCAGCGCAAGCCCTCGATCAGCACCTCCACCTCAGCGGGATCCGGATTCCGACCTAGGGCATAGGCTGCTCCCACCCGCACCAACGGGCAGGGATCCCGGACTAGGGCCAGCAGGGGTTTAACGGCGCGGGGTTCTTCGATCTCACAGAAGGCGCGGGCCGCCTGCATCCGCAAATAGGGATCCGGATCCTGCAACTGCTGCAGCATCAGCTCCACATCCACCTCCGGCGGTGAGTGAGGTGGCAGCTCGTCTAGGGGCTCAAGGGGGGAAAAAGCGTCTTCTTGCATGAAAGGGTGCCCAGGTGTTGGCGGAGGGGACGGGGGCAAAACTTGCCCTTCCCCAAGGCAAAAGCCAGAGCCACAACAACCAAACCAGCAGCAGAGTTGCTGCCCATCATAAACTGCCGGGATCCTCCATCTGATCTGCTCTTTCCGGTTGGGATCCCGGCACCCTAAGCAAGTCCGCTCCTTCCAACACCCGCGCCGAGCGGATCACATCTCCCACCTGGATGCGCTCCACCCACTCCATCCCCTCGGTGACGTAGCCGAACACGGCATAGCGCCCGTCCAAAATCGGCAGAGCAGAGAGGGTGATGTAAAACTGGGAAGAGGCTGAGTCAAGTGGGCTAGAACGGGCCATGGCCACCGCCCCCAAACGATGGGGCAAGAGCAACTTACTCAGAGCAGCGGGATCCTGGATCAAGGTGTTGTAGCGGGGGTAGGGTTCCCCACGCAGCTGAATTTCCAGGGGGATGGTGCGCAGGCGGTTGCTCCCCGGCTCTGTTGCACCCCCTGTACCGTCACCACGGGGATCCCCACCCTGCACCACAAAAGGCTGCGGATCCTTTTCCACCCGATGGAAGGTGAGGCCATTGTAAAAGCCCCGCTGAACCAAATCCACGAACTGGCCGCCGGTCAGGGGTGCCGCTTCCCCGTGGATCGCCAAGATCACCTTGCCTACCCCCTCAGCAGTTTGCACCTCCATCTCCACCACTGCCTTCCCTTGCAGTTGCGGGCGGCTAGCATAGGCCGCCGGGATCCCCGATGGGGATTCTGACAAGGGGGGTGTACTGCGACAAGCCAACAGCCCGAGACAGAGGTATCCCAGAACTAAGCCCACTCCCACTCTGCAGCGGCTCATTCGCCCCAGCTTGGCGAATTTCATCTGCCCCTTCTCCTTCAATCCAATCTCCCACCCTCCAGGCGCTGCTCAACCCAGCAGGGATCCCCATCCAGGTGATTCAGATCCGCTGCGACAGCCCCAACTGCAAGGTGACGCTTTGAGCACCATTGCTCACCCTCACACCGTAGGGGCTGATGGAGGTAACCCGCCACTCTGCTTTCACCGCATGGCCAACAGCCACCTGACGTACTACGTTGTCGATCAAAATCAGGGCCTTGGGGGCACCTGGATCGTGGATCAATCCCACCAGCTTCATCTGCGGCAGAGGCTGGGGTGGGATCCGCGCTGGCACCGGAGGCGCAGGTACCCTGGGGGGAGAGGGAAGACCAGCCCCTCTTGAAGCAAGAGGAGCGGCAACAGTCGGCGGTTTTGCCGGTTCGACCAAGACAGCCTTTGCAGAATCCTCAGGTGGAGCTTTGGGGTTTTCATCCACATCAGCAGCAGTGGGAAGCAAGGGCTCCTGGTGAGCATCGGAATGGGAAGATTTGGGTGCCTCAGCCAAGGGATCCCGAGTGGCCTGCGAAAAAACCACCGCCCGCGGGCGCAGGGTCATCCAAAAAGCCAGCCCTGCCACCAAGGTAGCGGCCAAAGCCATACCCATCAGTAATCCTCCGGCAGCAGAGAAGCGCCGGGAAGGCAGTGGGGGCCGTGTGCCGAGGTAAGGATATTCGCCGGCTTCTGACAGCCCCTCTTCCAAGCTGTTCTCCAAATCCTCGAACAGCTCATCCAACAGAGAATCTGCCTGCTTAACTTGGCCAGACCATGCCCAAGGGGAACGACGGCCTCTGCCCGCTGAAGCATCTAACCCGGACATACAACCTCCCTAGCCTGAGCGGCGGGGATCCCGAGGAGTTGAGACACTCAGCCAACAGTTGCCGTCTATCGCCCAAAGGCTCTCAAAGGAGCCGCATTTCCGGGTACTCGGTCAACAGCGCCTCTGCCGACAGGGTGTCTCCCTCCAACTGCGGCGTCCACAGCACTTCGATGGCCACAATCCGATCTGCCGGAATCGAAGCCAGCTGCAACAGGCACTGCCGCAGATCCGCCATGGAGTTAACTACAGGTAGTGTACCCAAGTTACCACGATACGCAACCAGTAGAGTTACCAGCAGGTACTCGCCAACATCTGGGATCCCAGCAGCAGATCGCTGCAGCGCCGCTTGGGAGACTTGTTGGATCTGGTTGTTGCGGTTGCTGAGGCTTTCGACGCTGAACTTGCTCCGTTCTTGTAAAGAGGCTTGATAGAACAGGGATTCGGCGCGGGAGAGGGGCAGCTTCTCCGCTTGGGCATGGCCATAGGCCCAGTAGTCGCTGTAGCGCATCAAGCCAAGGGTGACCTCTTGCAACAGTTGGCTCAGCCCTTCTGGCGACTGAGTATCCGCCTCCAGAGCCAGGGCGTTCATGTCTTTTTGCAGTTGCCGGGCGCTGGCCAGCAGTCCCACTTTTACCTGCGCAACAGTTACCTGGGGATCGCGAACCCCAATGCTATCGTCCCCTTCTTCGGATCTGATCCCCGAGCGCAGCGTCTGCACCAAAAAGCTACCTGCCCCAACCAAGAGCAGCAGCGTCAGCAGGCCGCCACCCCCCCCTCCCCAGAAAAAGGGCACCAGCAGCGGAAAACCAAAGCCGCCTCCATAGCTGGGGTAGACAGGAGCTGAGTAGTGCGGGCCAATCGAGCGGGGGGCAGAGAACGTCGGAGACCGGAAAGATCCGCCGCCAATGCGACCGCCACTGCGTGCCCAAACAGCGCCTACGGGAGCCAGGGCCAAGGTCAAGGCCAGGGCAATGGCCAGCAGAGGCCGGCAGACGCGACCGATTCGTTTCAGCATGATCACAATGTTTTCGTCCATCACGGGGCTAGTCTTTCTTAATTCTACGCTTTCTCGTTGGCGGGAATAGGGGCGGAAACCGATCCCCCACCCGGCCATCTCACTTGTTCAATTCTTCTGTGTTGATTCTTTGTGTACTGAGCCGGCCAATGACCGTCAACCAATCGAGGCAGAGCCATGCTACGGTCTGGAAGGTTGCCAGGAGGAGGGCAAACAA
This sequence comes from Thermostichus sp. OS-CIW-30, assembly GCF_054060215.1. Lineage (NCBI taxonomy): Bacteria > Bacillati > Cyanobacteriota > Cyanophyceae > Thermostichales > Thermostichaceae > Thermostichus > Thermostichus sp. OS-CIW-30. Next base: position 16,569 of record NZ_JBSSCZ010000029.1, read on the forward strand.
CAGCAATGCAAACTCAGGCTAACGTCCAAGTCGAGGAAAGAGAGCGGGCATCTTCTCCACCCCGTGCCCAGATTCGGCTGTTGGTGGTGGATATCGATGGCACGATTGCCGGGCCTTCCAACCAGGTTTCAGAGCCGGTTCGGGAGGCCATTCAGAAGGCCAAAGCAGCAGGGGTGCGAGTAGCCATCGCTACGGGTCGCATGCATCGTTCTGCCGAGCGGTTCCACTACGCGATTGGGGCCGATATGCCCCTATGCAGCTACCAGGGGGCTTTAATTCGGGATCCCGATAGCCAAAAGACCCTAAAGCACTGGAGCCTTGACTGGCCGCTGGCCGAGGAGTTGCTGCAAGTGTTGCAGGATCAGCCGGTGGGGGTTCACCTCTACATCGATGACCAGCTCTATTTGCGGGAGCTGAGCCCCCTCAGTCAGGCTTATGCTGAGCGCTCGCAGGTGCCGTTCCAGATGTTCTCTTCCGCCCAATACGGACGAAGCCCCACCAAGATCCTGGCTGTTTCTGAGGATACCGAGTTCCTGCAGGAATTGCAGGGATCCCTGCGGCGGCGGTATTCCCCTGACCAGCTCTACCTCACCCGTTCAGAGCCGATTTTTCTCGAGGCTACCCATCCGGCGGTGAACAAGGGCAATGCCGTTCGTTTTTTGGCGGAGGAAATGCTGGGGTTGTCGGCGGAGCAGGTGATGGCCATTGGCGATGGCGACAACGACATTGAGATGATTCAATACGCCGGGATCGGGGTGGCGATGGGAAATGCCTCGCCTGCTCTGTTGCCCCATGCCGACTGGATCGCCCCTTCTGTAACAGAAGACGGGGTGGCGGCGGCCATCGAGACCTTCATCCTCAGCTAGGCAGGGATCCCATGCTGGGTCTGGCTTCTTCTCCCTTTCCTGAGGTCACCCTGCGTCCGGCGCAGCAACAGGCGTTGGCCTACCAATCGGGGCCGCTGGGGATCGCCGCCGTTCCGGGGAGCGGCAAAACCTTCATTTTGGAGCTGCTGATCGCCGATTTAATTCTCAATCGGGGGATCCCACCGGAGCGCATCGGGGTGTTCACCTACATGCGTTCGGCGCGGGGCAACTTGATCAGCCGCATCAATCAACGTTTGCAACGGGCGGGGTATCCGGATCGCTTTACCCAGGCCTTTACCCTGCATTCTTTGTCGTTGCGGGTGTTGCGGGAGGCCCCCAGCCGTTGGGAGGAGCTGTCTATTTTGGAGGGATACGAACAGGAGCGGTTGCTCAGCCGCCTGTGCCGCGCTTGGCTCGTCCGCCATACTCAGCTCTGGGAGCCGCTGATCCCCGGCGACAACAACCCGCAAAAGATCGCCCAAAACCGAGCCCAGTTCCGGCGCAGTTTCCAGCAGATGGTGCAGGTGGTCATCAGCAGGGCCAAGAATCTGCGCCTGGGGCCAGAAGTGATCCCCAGCGAGGGCTATCTGGGCTGGGCTGCTCCCATCTACGCCGGTTATCAAGCGGAATTGCGTCGCCTGGGCAAGTTAGACTACGACGACCTGGGCTGGCAAGCAGTGGATTTGATCGAGGGCAGTCCAGAGCTGCGGGAGCAGGTGCAGAACTGGTACGACTACCTGTTCGAGGATGAGGCCCAAGACAGTTCCCCCCTGCAGGAAGAGCTGCTGCGGCTGCTCAGCCAACGCACCGGCAACCTGGTGCGGGTGGGGGATCCCAACCAGAGCATCATGGGCACCTTTACCAGCGCCGAGCCGCGGCTGTTTCGCGCCTTTTGCCAGGCCAGTCCTCAGGTGGTGCTCTTGGATGAATCCAGCCGCAGCGCCCCCCAGATCATCGCTTTGGCCAACCGCCTGGTGGAGTGGGTGAATCAGCAGCACCCCATCCCGGCTTTGCGCACCGCTCTGGCCCCCCAGCCCATTCAACTGGCCACCTCCGGTGGCCAAAACCCCCCGGCCAGCGAGGGTGGTGTGGACTTTCTGCGGGTTGTCGGATCCCCGGAGGAGGAGCTGCAACAGGTGGCGCGGCAGGCCATTGCAGCCGCCCAAGCTTTTCCCGGCCAAACGGTGGCCATTCTGGTCACCACTAACGAGCTGGGGGGCAAAGCCCTCAGCTATCTCCAGGAAATGGGAGCGGAGCGGGTGATCGATCTGTTGCGGGGCAGTCCCAGTCAGCGGCGGGTGTTGTTGCAGCTCAAGGGAATCATCGACTGGTTTGCCCAGCCCACTGCCCCCACTCGCTTGGCTGCTGCTGTGGATTGCTTGGCGGATTGGGCGGGGATCCCACGTGCTGAACTGGGGCCGATGTTGACCTGGATCCGCGCCTCTCTGCCGGAGCGGCTGCTATTTCCCAACTTTGGTGAGGCTCCCGCTCTGCCCGATGGCCCGCCTTGGCAGAACTTGGGCAGGCTGCTGCGCACCCTTGCCGGTTGGCTCCGGGCCGGGCGCTCCCCTTGGCCAGAGGTGCTGAATGTGATCGTTCAAAGCCTCTACCGCAAGCCGGAAGAGCTGTTTGTGGGTCGCTACGTGATCGATCAACTGGAGCAGGTGCTGGGATCCCTGCCCGAAACCGATTGGCAGGAGATCGCCCAAGAATTTCAAGTGATTCTGGATCACCGCCTCAACAACTTGCCTTCGGAGATCTTCGCCTTCGACCCCGAGCCGGGCAGCATCACTGTCACGACTCTGCATCGGGCCAAGGGGCTGGAATGGGATCAGGTGTTCATCCCCCAGGTGTCGGCCTACGAGTTTCCCACCCAGTACGGGGAGCGAACCCTGGGGCTGAAGTTTTTGGATGAAGTGGATATGCAGGCAGAGGCCCTGGCTCAGTTGCGACAGCTCAGCCCCAAAGGCGGCTGGGAGCTGCAGGCCGACTCGGCCACCAAGCAAGCCTTTTTGGATTTGGCAGCAGAGCGATTGCGGCTGCTGTATGTGGGCATCACCCGCAGCAAACGACGGCTCACCCTCTCGGTATCCAGCCAATCTCGCTTTGGCACAGAGCAGAGTTCATCTTTGGTGTTTCGGGTGTTAAGTCGCAGTTTTAGGGCCGGTTGACCGGGTGAGTCTCTCGTTCTTCATGGATTGGCAACCTGCTAGCATGGCTAAGCCCGATAGCGCTTGCGCGCCGCCTTGCGGCAATGGGGCAGTCTTTCAGAAGCTATGGATATTCTGCAATGCAACCTCGGCGTATTGCCCGCGAACTGGCCCTGCTGGGGGTCAATCAACTGCCAGCCACGGCGGCCAAACTGAGCGAAAAACAACTGGAGGACTTGCTGCTGGCAGCCATCCGCGCCCTGAGTGAAGAGACCCATGAAACCCTCTCCACAGCGGCGGCGGAAATCCAGCGCAGCGACCGTTTGTTGCACGAGAGCGATCCTCTATTGTTGGCCGATTCGGATCCCAAGGAAGAGGGTGGATCCCGCTCCGTCACCCTCCGCCTTCAGCAGGCCCAACGACACCTGCAGCGCCTGGAAATCACTCTGAAGGAGGCGGACGTTCCTGACCCCAATGCCTTACGGGGGGAATTGCTGGAGCTAATCCAGCAGGTGCAAGTGGCCCTCGGCAACGCCGGCCAAGCCTTAGAACACCTGGAACAGCGGCTGCACAGCGTCCGCCACATCTTGGATGAGGTTGTCCAGTTGTCCCAAAGAGCAGTCAACCGGGTGGGCGTTGCCCTGTCCATGCCGGAACTGTTGTACATTGCCCAATCCCAAGAAGTGCGCGCCTACGCTTTGCAACTGTTAACTGCCCTGCGAACCCACAAGGAGGCGATTGATGCTCGTTTGCAAAAGGCTTTGGTGGGTTGGCAATTGCAGCGGGTTGGTCGGATCGAACGAGATATCCTGCGCCTAGCGGTGGTGGAGATGGAAATACTGGCCAGCAGCCCCGTGAAGGTTGCCATCAACGAAGCTGTAGAATTGGCCAAAAAATACGGGGATCCTGAGGCCGCCGCTTTCGTCAACGGAGTGCTGCGACGGGTAGTGGACAGCCAGATGGAGACCCACCGGGGTCGGGATCCCTCCCTCCCTGGTTCTGGTTCCGGGGGCTGAGCAGATCACTGGGGATCTTCCTTGCCAGGATAAAAGTCGGGATCCATCACCTGCTCAAATGTGTAGGGACACTGGGCAGGCAGATCTGCTTCAGACAATGGTGTTTCTCTCACCACCAACAGGATCCCGTCCTGGTGAGCCTCTTGCAGGGCTGCCGAAAGATCGGGCTTGAGGCTGGGACTGTCTTTGAGCAATCGCTGGATCTGGCGGCGTTGTTCGGTAATCGTTGCCCGCCAACTTTTGCCTCGCAGGTGGGGTTGCAATTGCCACTTCAGCAAATGCCCTACCAGGATCCCCAGCCGGTGCAGCAATTCCCGGCGTTCTTGCCTGCCCAAAGCCTCGATTTCCTCCACCAAGTTGGCGATATCCAGTTGATCCCACTGCCCCGATTTCAGCAGTGCGGCTTGCTTTTGCGTCCAGGCATAGAAGTCGTACTCGTAAAGTTGCATGCTTCATTGCCTAACTGGGCACTGGCCAAGGAGATCTTACTGACCCCGAACTACCCCTTTTTACCTTGAGCTCATTGATTTCCCGGACTAGGCCAAGTCCGGGAATGCTTGCGGAAAGCGGGTTTTGCCGATTGGTTGGGGAAAGCGGGCGATGAGACTCGAACTCACGACATCCAGCTTGGGAAGCTAGCGTTCTACCACTGAACTACGCCCGCGTAAATCAATCTCAAGTTTAGCAAGCTGAAACCCTTGCTGAATCTAACCTATCACGTTCCCGACCCCTTGAGTAGGTGGGGAGTCGGGGGGCATATTTTGCCCGCAATTTGACCAGCAGGGAATGACGTCGAGAGACAAAGCTATCGTGCATGCTGGGGCAGGGCGAGAGTGGGTTAATCATCTTTCACGTGGGATCCCTGGTACAACTGAGACAGTATTCTGTCTGCGGCCTATGTCCAGCATCCTCCTGCTCTCCGGTAGTCCCAGCACTCCTTCTCGCTCAGAAGCCGTTTTACATCACGCTGCCGGGATCCTGTCCGATCTGGGATTGACCACTCAGTTTGTTTCGGTGCGGGATTTGCCCCCAGAGGATCTGGCACTGGCCAAGTTCGATAGCCCTCAACTCAAGGCAATTCAGCAAAAGGTGGCCCAAGCTACCGGGATCGTCATCTCTGCTCCCGTTTACAAAGCCTCCTATCCAGGTGTGTTGAAGGCACTGCTGGATTTGCTGGATCAAGACGCCTTTACCGGTAAAGTGATTCTCCCCATTGCCACCGGGGGAACCCTGGCCCATCTGCTGTCCATCGACTTTGCGATGAAACCTGTGCTGGCGGTGATGGGGGCAACCCACATCCTGAGAGGGGTTTATATCCTGAGTTCTCAAATTCAGTTGGACGCTGCCGGAACACTACAGCTAGAGGCCGACATCGAGGAACGTCTGCGAGCAGGGCTGCAGGCACTTGCGCAGGCGGTGAAATAGAAGAAATCAGAATTTTGCGGAGACTGGCCGAATACGGGATTGGTGCCCTGGGCCCGGAACCGGTTGCGGCAATCTATTCCGAAAAGTGCATAGGTGATTGCCCAGTCAGGCCCGAGAAGCCGCGGAAGAGCCGACGGCAAGGGATCCCTTTTGCGGGTATGGCCGGATTAAATTTCTATAAATCCCCCAAAAAACCTGCAAAACCGTAAGTTATGATACAGACATAGGATAAATCGTTCATCTCTGCAGTTGGCTCACCAGTGGCCTGGAGCTGTGCAGAGACGGAAGTAGGGGTCTTCCCGAAGGAACGCGCCTCAACTGAATCGCGCCACTCTCTCCGTGGCTTACGGTTCAACAACAACAAACTCAACCCTTCGTTGATGGAGGCGACTTATGAAACTCTCTTTCCGTGGCAACACCTTTGACTACGTTCCCGCGCATACTCAGCTCAGCGATGAGGAGTTGCAAGCTCAGTATCGCGGTCAAACCTTCTGTGTGCACCACACCAGCAAGAAAGCGATGCCTCACCCTCATCAGCCCCTGACCTACCGGGGTGTAAGCTACTGAGGTGAATACTGTTTGCCCTTGTAGGTGAGGTGGGGATCCTCTGGAAATCTCCATAAGGGCTGGATAAAGACCGGGCGGCCCCGTTTGGGGTCGCCTTTTGGGGCAAAACAACTGGAGCAAAACAACACCTCCAGAAGAGATGGCTTAGCCCAGCCAGTTCAGATTCTCAAGCAAGATCGATATCCATCGATATCTTCTCGATATCTTCGTCCGCCAGCTTCTCTCCCCGTCTAGTGACCTGAAGGATTGCGTCGAGGCTGCCTGGGGACAGGTTCTATGTCTTCTGGAGTGGGTTTGCTGGAAGGGTGAGGTGGACCTTGCCAAGGTTGACCTCAAAGGGAGGAGCCAAATCGGTCGCAAGTGCTGGGGGACAGTCAGCAACAGCTGGGCTGTCGGGGGGCCTCAGTGCCCTGAATGCCGGTACCGGGTGCATCGGGACCCAGCCTCAGCCTTGGGAACTGTGCTGGGTGGATTAGAGGTTGTTTTGCGAGCTGGCAGTAGCCAGGGAGGCTGGGGAAGGGAAGCCACCTGTCCAGTCGTTTTGTCGGGGGTTGTAGACCCAGGCAAGTGGCAGGGGGCAGGAATGCCCAGCCGCGAGGTAAGGACTCCGTCCTGCTGACGGGAAGGGAAGCCTGTGCTCTGTCCGCAGGACGAGCGCCGGGAGGATGCCACAGAAGATGGGTGGGTCTTCACCTGCCAACTTGATTCTGAAATGGGAGCGATGCCGAGACAGGGTGCGCTAAGATGCGGTTCCAAGCGATAATGGCCTTAGCAACTTGCCCTACAGGGATCCGCTGCGATGGAAGCGTTTTTCGAGTTTCTCTGGTCGGCTTCGGCCATCTTGCTGGTGATCTTGGTGCTGCTGCACAGCCCTAAGGGGGATGGGTTGGCGGGCATTGGCGGGCAGGCCCAGCTGTTCTCCAGCTCCAAGAGTGCTGAGCAAAACCTCAACCGCATCACCTGGACGGTAGCGACCCTTTTCCTCTCCATCAGCGTGGTGTTGGGGGCGGGCTGGCTCTCGGCAGCCACAGGGCCATAGGGATCCCTTTCCGTGTTGGCGATTTACCTGCATGGATTCGGCTCTGGGCCGCAGTCGGCCAAGGCAACTTTCTTTCGGCAGCGGCTGCAGCAGGTGGGGATCCCTGTTCAGGTGCCCGATCTGAACCAGGACAATTTTGCCCAGCTCACCTTGACCCGCCAGATCCAGCAGGTTTCCAGCCAGCTTGCCGAGATGAACTACCCCCCTGTCACCCTCATCGGCTCTAGCTTGGGGGGCCTGGTGGCTGCTTGGGTTGCCGAACGACAACCTTGCGTGCAGCGCTTGGTGCTCTTGGCGCCGGCTTTTGGCTTTTTAGGCCATTGGCTGCCGCGGCTGGGGGCAGAGGCGGTGGAGACTTGGCAGCGAACCGGACAACTCATGGTGTTTCACTACGGAGAAGGCCGCCCTCTCCCTTTGGAGTACGGCTTTGTTGCCGATGCCCAACGCTACCCGGATGGGGGGTTACGACGGCCTGTGCCCACCCTAATTGTGCACGGGATCCAAGACGACACCATCCCCATTCAAGCCAGTCGAGACTATGTGGCCCGTCGCCCCTGGGCCCAACTGGTGGCGGTGGAGAGTGACCACGCCCTGACGGATGTGTTGGATCCCATCTGGCAGATCACCAGCCGCTTCTGCGGGTGGGGGATGGAGACGGGGCAGTAGGGTTGTTAAAGAGGATCCCTGTCCCGTGCTTGCCCATTCGCGAAAGCGTCGCGTAGCGATAATGTCTATGCAATCCAAAGTGCTGTGCCTACAACAGGGGAAGGCTGACGTGACTGCCGGCTTGCTCTTCGATATGGACGGGGTGATTGTGGATTCGGAACCAATCCATGCCCGCGCCGGGGCCATTGCCCTGCAACGCTGCCACCTATCCCTGGATTTGGCCCCCATCTCCCTGCAGTTCAAGGGGCGCACCGACCGCGACATGTTCGAGTACCTTGTCCAACACCAGACGGACACCCCACCTGCAGAACGGCCCCTGCTGGTGCAGCGCTTGATCGAGGAAAAGGCCAAGGCTTTTGGCGAGCTGCTGGCAGAGGTACCACTGGTGCCGGGGGTGCTGGAGTTTTTGGCGGCCAGCCGCCAGCGCTTTTCTGCCCTGGCCGTCACCACTTCGGCCATCCGCCGGGATCAAGCGCAGATTTTCCAGCGCTTCGACCTGCACCGCTGGTTTGACGCGGTGATTACCGCCGAAGACATTCAGCGGGCCAAGCCCGACCCAGAGCCTTACCTGAAAACGGCTGCCGCTGTGGGGTTGGATCCGGCGTTGTGTTGGGTGATTGAAGATTCTACCCATGGGATCCGCGCCGCTAAGGGGGCTGGCTGTTTTGCGGTGGGCCTCACCACGGCTTTCACCGCCGAGGAACTGCGCCACGCCGGGGCAGATGTGGTGGTGGACAGCTTTGCGGAGTTGGCCACACTCCTGTTCGCGAGAGCGTCGCGTAGCGATAACCTGCCTGTGTAGGGAGCCCAGCCCATTCGCGAGAGCGTCGCGTAGCGATATGCCAGCACCCACTTTTTTGCGGCAGGCCCTGGATCGCTATCCGTTTGCTTCGCGGCGACGGGTGGTGATGGGCAGACAGGGATCCGTGGCCACCAGCCAACCTTTGGCGGCAATGGCGGGCATGGAGATGTTCTGGGCGGGCGGCAATGCTGTGGATGCAGCCGTGGCAATGGCGGTGGCTTTGACGGTGGTGGAGCCAACCTCCAATGGCATTGGCGGCGATGCCTTTGCTCTGGTGTGGGAGGGGGGGGAGGAGGGTCAGCTGTACGGGTTGAATGCTTCCGGTCGCAGCCCAGCCGCCCTGACGCCGGAGCGGTACCGGGACCATGGGCGGATCCCCCCGTACGATTGGTTAGCGGTGACGGTGCCGGGGGCAGTTTCCGCTTGGCAGACCTTGCACCGGCGCTGGGGAAAGCTGCCGTTCGAGCGTCTGTTTGTGCCTGCCCTTCGTCTGGCGCAAGAGGGATTTCCGGTCTCTCCCCGGGTGGCCCAACTGTGGCAGGCGGCGGAGTCCATCTATTTGCCCCTGCCAGATCCCCGCCACGAGGCCTTCAAGGCCGTTTTCTTTCCCCAAGGGCGTGCCCCACGGGCTGGGGAGCGCTGGAGCAGCCCCCTGCATGCCCAAACCCTGAAGGCCATTGCCCACAGCGGGGGTGAGAGTTTTTACCGGGGGGAGCTGGCGGAGAAGTTGCTGGCTTTCTCGGAGGCCACGGGCGGCTTCCTGTCCCCCGCCGACTTGGCCCAGCACCGGGCCGATTGGGTGGAACCCATCCATACAGATTACCGCGGCTACACCGTCTGGGAGATCCCCCCCAACGGGCAGGGCATTGCCGCTTTGATGGCGCTCAACCTTTTGGAGGGTTTTGAGCTGGGTCGGATCTCCTACGATGCCGGCGAGCGCTATCACCTGCAGATTGAGGCAATGAAGCTGGCCTTTGCCGATGTGAGCCGACAGGTGGCGGATCCGGAGTATGTGCGGGTCAGTCCTGCCCAGATGCTGGATAAGGCTTATGCACAGCGGCGGCGGCAGTTGATCGGGAGGGAGGCGATCCCCCTGGCCCAGCCAGGGCTGCCGGAGGGGGGAACGGTTTACCTGGCTGCAGCTGATGGTGAGTTGATGGTGTCTTTGATTCAGTCGAATTTCGATGGCTTCGGCAGTGGTCTGCTGGTTCCGGGCACGGGCATTGCTCTCCACAACCGCGGCACGGGTTTCACCCTGGAGCCCGGCCATCCCAACCAGGTGGGCCCCCGCAAGCGCCCCTACCACACGATCATCCCCGCTTTTCTATCCAGAGAAGGGATCCCTCTCGGCCCTTTTGGTGTGATGGGAGGGACGATGCAGCCCCAAGGCCATGTGCAGGTGGTGGTGAACTTGGTGGATTACGGCCTAAACCCCCAAGCGGCCCTGGATGCGCCCCGCTGGCGAGTGCTGTTGGATCAAGGGATCCCGCAAGTGGCCCTGGAGAGCACAGTGCCGCCCCAGGTGGTGCGCGAACTCTCTGCCCGCGGCCATGCGGTGCAGGTGGTGGAGGCAGAAGAGGATTACGGCCTTTTTGGCCGGGGACAGATCCTCTTGCGGGATGGGGATCACTTCATTGCGGCTTCCGAACCCCGTGCCGATGGCCTAGCCCTGGCGTGGTAGAGTGCCTAGCTCATCACCATGCCACCATCGATGGCAAAAACCTGTCCCGTGATGTAGGCCGCCGCCGGATCTGCCGCCAAAAAACGCACCAGCCCCGCCACTTCTGCCGGGGATCCCAGTCGCCCCAGGGGGATCTGCGCCAAAATCGGGCCGGGGTCCAGTTTTTCGGTCATTTGGGTGGTGATGAACCCCGGTGCCACGGCGTTGACGGTGATGTTGCGGCTGGCCAGCTCGCGAGCTGCTGTCTTGGTGAGGCCCACCACCCCTGCTTTGGCGGCGCTGTAGTTGGCCTGGCCGGCATTGCCCACCAAGCCCACCACCGAGGTGATGTTGATGATGCGCCCCTGGCGCTGCTTCACCATGATCTTGGCGGCTGCCTTCAGGCAGAGAAAGACCCCCGTCAGGTTGAGATCCAGCACCGCCTGCCAATCTTCTGGCTTCATGCGCAGCAGCAGGGTGTCGCGGGCCATGCCGGCATTGTTCACCAGCACATCCACCCGACCCCACCGCTCCATCACCTGGGCAAACAGGCTCTCCACCGCCTCTGGGCAAGACACATCGGCGGCCACAGGGATCCCTTCTCCCCCCAGGGCTGCGATCTCTTCCACCAGAGACTCGGCTTCGGCAGCGGAGCGGGCGTAGTTGATCGCCACTTTTGCTCCAATGGCCCCCAGGTGCAGGGCAATCGCCCGGCCAATGCCCCGGCTGGCTCCGGTGACCACAGCCACCCGGTCTTGGAGGGAAGGCAAAGGGAGAAGCTCAGACATAAGCGGCAGATTCCTTATGATTGGGACAGCCGCAACAGTATAGGATGCTTTAGAGCCCTCTGGTTGCCACTGGCTTCCCTGCGATCGCTTGCGCTGCGTCCCTCATAACCGCCGTTCGCGCTACTTGGATGGAGTCCTTCGGCATAGGCAGGAGGGATCCCACGGCTCTGTGCAGTCACCCTGCCCGCAAGATGTGTTGACGGACGGATTCCCAGACCAACGGGCGAGCAGAGCCGGACTATGATCAAAGGCTAGGCCTTGCAGAGGAACTGTCCATGCAAGTGGAGTTTCGCGAGTGCGATCCGGGAAATCTGTGGATCTGGTTTGAGTTTGCCGAGCCGCCGGTCGAAGCTGAGCTGGAGTACCTCAACGAGGTGCTGGAGTCATGGTACGTGCTGGGCAAACTGGGGGGATTTAACGCCGAGCGTCTGGTGGCCCAAGAGGCCGAGGTGGATCTGAGCTATCTGGAGTATCCCAACGAATCGGAGCCCTTGCCTTCCCTAATGCACAACATGGGATCCCTGGAAGAGAAGGACAACTGGGCCCGCTGCTGGTTTGATCTGGGCACCGCCGATGCGATGGCGCTGGATGTGTTGATCAACGCCCTGCGCACCCTCAGCCTGGAATACATCGGCCTCAGCCGCGTGATTATCGGCGGGCAAAATGAGGATTGGCCAACGGCGGATCCGGAGGAGATGGATGACATGGATGACTACGATCTAAACGGCTATGTGCGGGATCACAGGGAGGAGGAAGGAGGGCTGGAATAGCGGGATCCCTGCCTACTCCAAGTAGCCCAGCTCTTGCATCTGCCGCACCAAGTCGGCATCGCTTTCCACATTCACCTTGCGAGGAGCCGTGCTAGGCCGCCGGGACTCTGCCCAGCTCACCCAGGCTCTCAGCCCATGCTGTAGGCGAGCCAGCCAAGCCTGGGGCCAGCCGGTCTCCACCGCCGACCCGTCGTGACAGCGTTGCGGATCAGCATCAGGGAGAGAGGACACGGGATCCCCGTCGCCGACCCAGAGCAGATCCCGCAGCTCCGCCGGATCCTGCTCCAAGTTGTAGAGGCTGGGACGATCCCCCGTTTGGATGAGCTTGGTCATCCCCTCATAGAGGGCACGGCGGATGTCGTAACAGGCACGCGCCCGCAGCAGGCTGTCGTTACGGCTTTCCATAGCCCGAATGAGGAGGTGGGGCGGGAAGGCTTCGCTGAGCACTGTTCCCTGCTCGGGATCTTCCCCTGCCAAGGTGCGGGCCAAGCTGAGGCGGGCGACCTCGCGGCGGAGCTTGAGGCTGACACAGGGGGCACCGTTGGGGGAAAGGTTGGGGCTAAAGCCGGCAGCTTCCAGGAGGGTATGGAAGAGGCGGCGGGTGGAAACGGGGGTGGCAATGCGTTTTCCTGCCGGGAAGTGGCCGGGATAGCGCAGGATGAGGGGCACGCGGATCAGCTCTTCGTAGACCACAAAGGCGTGGCCGACGAAGTCGTGTTCTCCCAGGCCTTCGCCGTGATCGGCGACGATGGCCACCAGCGTGTTCTGCTCCAGGCCGGTGTGGCGCAGGGTGTCGAAGACGGATCCCAGTAGGTGATCTTGGTAGGCCACCTCAGCATCGTAGATATCCCGCAGCACCTGCGCTTGCAGTGGAGAAAGGGGCTGCGGCAGGGGCGCCATCCAGCGGTAGGGCTGGGCGTTGTATTGGCGCAAAAAGTCGCGGGCCTCGCGGTTGCTTTTGAAATAGGGGGCGTATTTCTGCACAAAGGGCTCCGGCGGCCAGTAGGGCAGATGGGGCTCCATCAGGTTGACAAAGCAAAAGAAGGGCCGTGCTCTAGGATCCGACCGGCGGCGGGCCATCTGCTGCAGGTAGCGGTTGAGGTCGGCAATCGAGGCGGCGGTGTTGCCTTTGAAGTTGAGCAGGCGGGTCCAGAGGGAGGCAAACCAGGGGTGCAGCGCCAGCTGGAAGAGGGCGTCGGAGCGGGCAAAGGCGTTTTGCACCGGATAGGAGAGCCGCCGCCAAAATTGGGTGTAGGCGGCCAGCCAGCGGTTCAAGGGGGCGGGCAAGGGGGTGCCTTCGGGGGGGCGGGTGGGCAGAGCGCCACCGTAGTTGTAAAAGGTTTCAAAGCCGCGCCGCAAGCCGTTTTTCAGGATCCCCACCAGAGGGTTGTTGCAAAAGCCCACAGTGGTATAGCCGCTCAGCTGCAACAGCTCTGCCAGGGTGGGCAGGGCGGGGCTCAGCTCCAGATCTGCTTGGACAGTCTGGTGGGTGCTGGGATATTCCCCCGTAAAGAGGGAAGCGTGGGAGGGGATGGTCCATTGGGCAGGGGCGATGGCCCGCTCGAAGAGGGTGGATTCGGCAGCCAGCCGATCCAGGTTGGGGCTGGTGGGCAGTTGGCGGGCACGCTCCGCTTCCGACCAGTAGCAGGAGAGACGATCTGCCCGCTGGGTATCCAGCACGATCAGCAGGATGTTGGGGCGTTCTGCAGCAGCGCCAGCCCTGGCGGGGAAACATCCTGTTTGCGTCAGCGAGACGGAGTCCTTAAAACTCACCACAACCCACCTGATACGTTTCTTAAAGTATCCCTATCCTGCCATGCTCTCGGCCAGCTTTCTGCTTCCCCCACCGCCTCCTCAGGGCAAAGTGAGCTGGGTTTGGCTGTTGCCTTGGATCCGAGCAGTGTTGGCCTGCCAATCCAGGATCCCTTGGTTGCCTCTGACAGTCAAAGCCTGGCCGGGCTGGCGGTAGCGCACGTTGCCTCGGGCTTGCAACTGGGTGGAGCCGATGCGCCAGCGAATCTCTTGGGCTTCCAGCTCTTGCCCTGTCTGCTCGGCTTTGGCCTTCACATTGTCCAGCAAGCGCAGCTCGGCAAAGGGCAGGGGAGCACGCAACTGACCACCGCTGAGGCGCAAGGCTTGTAGGGGGGCATACACCTCTACAGCCCCTACTGCCTGCACTTCCCCGACGCCAAATTGCCACAGAAAACGGCTGGCAGCCAGCTCCAGATCCGGATCCCGGTACTCTGCCCGCACCGGCTGAGTGGGATCCCAGTTCTCCAGCTGCATCTGGGCTTGGCCAAAGTCGACGAGCAGCCGCTCCCCCTGCAGGGATCCCTGGCCCTCCAACAGCTCCACTTTCACCTGGCCCTCAGCTTGGAGGAGGCGCTGTTCCGGCAGCCATTCCACCCGCTGGGCCTCCAGACGCAGGTTGTCTCGCTCCGATTCCACCTCGACTTGACCCCTCAATTCCAGACGTCGTTCGCCGGGGTAGGCAGAGCCTTGCTCGGCGCGGGTGCGGATGGCGCGGTTGTCTTCGTCGAAAAATTCTCCCTCAACGGCCTGCAAATGGGCGGATCCCAACTGCACAGGAGTGGCGCTGCCTTCGGAGGGGGGCTCGTATTCGGCCAGGCGAGCCTGTAAGCGCCAAAGAATGCCGCCGTCGGGCCTGGCTTGGGTGAGGGTGATGTCTTCGTAGATCAACTGGGGGGTGGAGATGGGCTCGGAAGGCGCATCGGGATCCCACTCCGGCCCGCCACAGCCCGCGCTCAGCAGGGCCAAAACGGCCAGGAAACGGAGGACAGACAAAGACCTGGACTGCATGGATCTTCCTTGGGGGCTTTCTCCCCTACCCTAGCTTTCTTAGGACTCCGTCCCGCTGGCGCGATCAGCCGTATCCTTCCGCTGCGCTGAGCCGGATCCCGCTCTCGGCAAACCCGTGGCATTATCAGGGCAAAGTGTTTTTGGGGCAAGCGTGACCCAACTGTTGCAACTTTTCATCTACGGCCTTGTCTTGGGCAGCATCTACGCCCTGGGAGCAATTGGGGTGTCGCTGACCTTTGGCATTTTGCGCTTTGCCAACTTTGCCCACGGGGATCTGATGACCCTGGGGGCCTACTTCGGCCTGACATTTGTTGGGTTGGGTTGGCCAATTGGGGTCAGCCTGCTCCCGGCAGCTTTGGCCACGGTACTTTGTGCAGTTGGGATCGACCAACTCATTTATCGCCGCCTGCGCCGGGAGGCACCAGTGATCTTGCTCATTTCTTCTTTTGGCACCGCCCTGATTCTGCGCAGCCTGGTGCAGATCATCTGGGGGCCCAACAATCAGGTGTACCGCAGCGGGATCCAGTTGCCGTGGCGGCTTGGGGAGCTGCGCATTAAGCCCGATTGGGCGGTAATCCTGGCGGGAACAGCCCTGTTGGTGGTGGCCCTGCATCTCTTCTTACAACGCACGCGGGTGGGCAAAGCGATGCGGGCCATGGCCGACAATTTTGAGCTGGCCAAGATTACCGGCATTGATACGGAGCGAATCGTTCTCTGGACTTGGGCCATCGGCGCAGCTTTGGCCTGTGCAGCAGGTGTGTTCCTGGGCATGGATACCCGGCTGCACCCCACCATGGGCTGGCGGCTATTGCTGCCCATTTTTGCAGCGGCCATTCTCGGCGGCATCGGTCGCCCTTACGGGGCCATTGCCGGAGGAGTGGTGATCGGCCTGGCGGAAGAATTCTCGACCTTGGTGATCAACCCTGCCTATAAAACCGGGGTGGCCTTCGCCATATTGGTATTGCTGCTGATCTTCCGACCCACAGGATTACTGGGATCCTCAGGTGGGGGAGAGGTCTGATGTTGAGCTACGGCATTTTCTTTTTGATTTTGGTGGGGATCTACGGCGTGCTGGTGCTGGGCCTCAATATCCAGTGGGGCTACGCCGGCATGTTCAACATCGGGGTGGGGGCTTTTTTTGCCGTGGGAGCCTATGCCAGCGCCATTGTAACCACACCCCCAAGCGCCGAGCATTTGGGCGGCTTCAATCTACCCTTTTGGGTGGGTTTTGCCGTGGCTGTGGCCGTCGCCGGGGCGATTGCCTTTTTGATCGGGTTGATTACCCTGAAGCTGCGTTCCGACTACTTGGCCATCGCCACCATCGGCATTGCTGAGATCATCAGCCAAATCCTGAGAAATGAGGGCTGGCTGACCAATGGCGTACGGGGAATTACCCGCATTCCACGACCCTTTCGCGGCTGGATCCCAGGTCAGGATACCCTTCTCTACTTGGGCTTGGTGCTGGTCATTTTGGCGGTGGTCTATTGGGCTGCGGAGCGGGCCTATCGCTCCCCCTGGGGGCGGGTGCTGCGGGCCATTCGCGAGGATGAACCGGCAACCATGGCCGCCGGCAAAGATGTGCTCCAGTTTCGCCTGCAGGCGTTTGTGCTGGGATCCATGCTCATGGGGTTGGCGGGGGCCCTCTACGCCCATTTTGTCAATTTCATCAGCCCAGAAGCCTTTCAACCGGAGTTTGCCACCTTTATCGTTTGGGTAATGCTGATCGCGGGGGGCAGTGGCAACAATCGCGGCGCCTTGCTGGGAGCGCTGGTAATTTGGGGGGTGTGGTCGGGCAGCGAGTGGCTCACCAACCGTTTGCCGCCCCAGTGGGCCACCCGGGCTGGCCCTTTGCGCATTTTGTTGATCGGGATCCTGCTCCAGGTGATTCTTCTGACGCGCTCTCAAGGATTGTTGCCTGAACGTCCGCCCAAGCCCGTCTTGGGCACTTCTCCTTCGCCTCAGCAGAACCCCGCAGGATAGGATTGGGTCGGCTCCAGCTGTTGTTGACGTGTTTGAGATAACCCAGCCCTCTGTCGTCATGACTCCGCGTCCCAAGGAAACTGACCCTTCCTGGCCACCCTGCAACCCCGACACGACGGGCTGCCCCCCTGATGCCGGACAACCAGGGATCCGGACTACACCCATCCAAGAGGGCTATGCTCTGCCGGAGCAGTATTTCAACCGGGAGCTGAGCTGGATCGAATTCAATGCCCGGGTTTTGCACGAGGCCCTGGATGAGCGCACACCGCTGCTGGAGCGGCTGAAGTTTCTGGCCATCTTCGAGAGCAACCTGGACGAGTTTTTCATGGTGCGGGTGGCGGTGATCCGCCGTCAGTTGGAAACGGGCGTGTTGGTGCTAACCCCGGATGGCCTTACACCGCAGCAGCAGTTGCAGCAGATCTCGAGCCACCTGCGCCCCCTGATTCGCAAATTGCACACTTGCTTCCGGCAGGAACTGGTGCCCAAGCTGGCGGAACAGGGCATTCACATCCGCGATTTTTCCGAGCTGGACGAGCTGGAACGGCAGGAGCTGCGGGACTACTTTGAGAGGCGTTTGTTTCCAGTGCTCACCCCCTTGGCGGTGGATCCAGGCCATCCTTTTCCCTACATCTCCAACCTCAGCCTCAGCTTGGCGGTGGTGGTGCGGGATCCAGAGACTGGCAAGGAGCATTTTGCTCGCGTGAAGGTGCCCAACACCTTGCCCCGCTTTGTGCCGCTGCGGGATGGGGTGAGCTTTGTGCCGCTGGATCAGGTGATTGCCCACCATCTGGAAGCGCTGTTTGTCGGCATGCAGGTGCTGGAGTACTACCCCTTCCGCATCACCCGGGATGCCGATCTGGAAATCCAAGAGGACGAGGCCGACGATCTGCTGGCTGCCATTCAAGAAGAGCTGCGCAAGCGCCGCTTCGGCTCAGTGGTGCGCATGGAGATTGCCAGCCAAACTCCGGCAGCCATCCGACAACGGCTCAGCGAAGAGATGCGCCTCAACAGCGACTCGGTGTACGAAGTGGATGGCCTCTTGAGCATGGGGGGGGTGATGGCGTTTCTCAGCCTGGATCGGCCCGATTTGAAGGATCCCCCTTGGGGGCCGGTTACTCCCCCTCGCCTGCGTACCGCTTCGGTGAGCGATGAGCCGGTGGACATGTTCTCCGTCATCCGGGAAGGGGATCTGTTGGTGCATCACCCCTACGATTCCTTCGCCGCCAGCGTAGAGCGGTTTTTGGAGGAGGCCGCCAACGATCCGCAGGTGCTCACCATTAAGCAAACCCTCTACCGCACCTCCGGCGACTCGACGGTGGTGAAATCCCTCATTCAGGCCGCCGAAAACGGCAAGCAGGTGGCCGCTCTGGTGGAGCTCAAAGCCCGTTTCGACGAAGAAAACAACATCCTCTGGGCCAAAAAGCTGGAGAAAGCCGGGGTCCACGTGGCCTACGGCCTGCCGGGGCTGAAAATCCACTGCAAACTGGCTTTGGTGGTGCGGGAAGAGGAGGGATCCCTGCGCCGCTACGTCCACATCGGTACCGGCAACTACAACCCCAAAACCGCCCGTATCTATACCGACCTAGGGCTGTTCACTTGCGATGAGACCCTCTGCAACGATGTTACGGAATTGTTCAACCTACTGACGGGCTACTCACGGCAACGGCAATTCCGCAAGCTCTTGGTGGCCCCCAGAACCCTACGCCAAGGCATGGAAGCCCTGATCCGCCGCGAGATGCGCCATGCCCAAGCGGGGGGCCAGGGGCGTATCATCGTCAAGATCAACTCTCTCACCGACCCGGAAATGATCCGGCTGCTCTACGAGGCCAGCCAAGCCGGGGTGGAGATCGATCTCATCGTGCGGGGCATGTGCTGCCTCAAGCCGGGGATCCCCGGCCTAAGCGAACGCATCCGCGTGATCAGCATTATCGGGCGCTTCCTGGAGCACTCCCGCATCTTCTACTTCTACAATGGCGGCCAGGAAGAGTACTTCATCGGCAGTGCCGACTACATGACCCGCAACCTGGATCGGCGCGTCGAGGTGGTTACCCCTGTGGAGGATCCCGCGTTGCAGCGGGAGCTCAAGGCGATCTTGGACATCTGCCTGACGGACAACCGGCAAGCCTGGGAGTTGCGCCCTGATGGCACCTACGTGCAGCGGCAACCCAAGCCAGGAGAGCCTGTGCGCTCCACCCACCAACGCCTGATGGAGCGGGCCGCCAGCCGCATTTAGCAGGATGACCCTCACTGCTGACCTCTCTCAGAGGGAGAGAGGAGCAGCCTCGCCGCTATCGGGAATGGCCACCAAAGCTCAGGATCCGGTGGTCTTGGCGGCCTCGGCCTCTTCCTCGCCCAGCGCAATTACCCGTTCCGTGGCCTGCAACGAAGACTGCAAGCTCTCCAACTTTTCTCGGCTGGAGCGGTTCAGCCACGACTCGATTGCGTTCACCAAGAGCTGATCCACAGAGAACCAGCCCCCCCCATTCACCGCAAAGGCCAGGAAGATCGCTGCGTAAATGGCCGACAGCTCCAGATAGGGAACGCTGAAGCCGGCCACCTTAATGTGATGGAACATGGCCACTGCCATCGTGGCGAACAAGCCTAGTGCTGCCCCGCGGGTCAACAAACCCAACGCCACCATCGGAGCTGCGATCAGCTCGGTATAGGCAGCCACATAAGCGAAGAAGATCGGGAAGGGCAACCCGATCACTTCTACATAAGCCGTCGCAAATCCTTCGATATCTGCCAGCTTGTCAAGGCCGTTGTGAATCATGAATAGCCCTGCCACCACCCGCAAAACGGTCCACGCCACTTGAGACCAGCGCGGAGTTACGCTGTCGTGACGCAAAGCTGAGGCGAGTAGCACGGGAAACTGCTGAGAGGGTGCCATAGGATAAAACCTGCGATGCAAAGATGAGCAAAGATTCTAACCTATTGTAACGATTCTAAATTTCTGTAACAAGATGGGGTTCAGATCCCCAGTGGTCAAGGGATCCCATGCAAAAACAGGGATCCCATGCAAAAACAAGGCCTCCGGTCCGCTTCCGCGAAAGGCCTCCGGCCCGCTTTCGCGACCGGTCGGGTGGGTTTCCGGCGAGCTTTCACCGCAGGCGATTGCGCCACACTATCTCTGCTCTTGGCCTGGGACTTTTCCGGCCTTGCTGAGACCTGTCAACCTCTGTAAATGGATCCCTCATAATGGGTTCATTGGCTGACCCTGTCGCTATGATTGCCGAATCTGTCCTCGCCTCTGATGTCAGCTCCGCCAAAGCCCAAGCCGGGAGAGAGGAGGGATCCCCGCCTGCCATTCGTTTGCGGAGGGTCAGCCGCAACTTTTCCGGGATCCAAGCGGTGGACGGGGTGGATTTGGAGGTGCAGCAGGGGGAGTTTTTTACGTTGTTGGGGCCGTCGGGTTCGGGCAAAACCACCTGTTTGCGGATGATCGCGGGCTTTGAGCGTCCGGATGAGGGGCAGATCGAATTGAACGGCCAGAATGTTTTGGGTCTGCCGCCCTACCGACGGCCTGTGAACACGGTGTTTCAGGACTATGCTCTCTTCCCCCACATGACGGTGGCGGAGAACGTTGGCTACAGCTTGATGATCCGCGGCATACCGCCGAAGGAGCGCCAAAAGCGAGTGCAAGAGGCGCTGGAGCTGGTACAACTGCCCGATCTGGGATCCCGTAAACCCAGCCAACTTTCAGGGGGGCAACGGCAACGGGTGGCCTTGGCGCGGGCTTTGGTTGGCCGACCGCAGGTGCTCTTGCTGGATGAACCTTTGGGGGCGCTGGATTTGAAGTTGCGCCAACAGATGCAGTTTGAACTCAAGGCCCTACAACACCGCCTTGGTCTCACCTTTTTGTACGTCACCCACGACCAAGAAGAGGCCCTGACCATGAGCGATCGTATTGCCGTGTTCAATCGCGGGCGCATCGAACAGGTGGGATCCCCGGCAGAGCTCTACGAGCGACCTGCCACCCGGTTTGTAGCCGGTTTTATCGGCCAAACCAACTTGATCGAGGGATCCCTGGCGGAACGATGCGTGGGAGAAGCGGCCCTGTTTGCTTTGCGCCCGGAGCACATTCGGATTGACTTATCTGAAGAAGGGATCCCCGATGGCCACTGCCGCTTGCGGGGACGGATTTGCGACACTGCTTATCTAGGGGCTTTCATTCGCTATCAGGTATGGGTGTCGGGCTGTGAGGTGAAACTTTTGGCTGTGCAACCCAACCCCGGCCTGAATTTGCAGCAGTTGCCGGAAGGGACGGAGGTGACTTTAAGTTGGGATCCCAGCCGGATGCACCGCATCCCCGAATAGGGCTCTCAATCCCGATCTCCTCTGGAGCTTGTCTATCCGGCGTCGGCGCTATCTTGCAGGCAGTTGACACTCCCGCCGACTGAAGTCGAGGGATTCTTACGTAGCCCAGAAACGGGCTCGCAACGGCGTTGTCAAAGGGAGAAAAACGGGCCATGATGCGCATTTCCATCCAGCCGGAGAGTGGGATCCCTGGCTCCGTACAGCTTTTTAATTTGCTCTGCTTTGCCATCGCCTGCGGGCAATTTCCTCCCGGCTACCGCCTGCCCAGCACCCGTCAATTGGCTATGCAAACAGGCCTGCACCGCAATACCATCCACAAGGTTTACCACCAACTCGAGGCTATGGGCCTGGTGGAAACCCGCGCTGGATCTGGCATTTACGTGAGCCGCTCCGCCCGCCAGGTGGTTAACTACTCTCGCGGCCTGGGGGAAAACCTGGATCGATCCCGACAGGTCCTGGAGCAGGTGCGCCAGGGCATCGACCAGCTGCTGCAGCAGGGGTTTTCTCTGGAGCAGGTACGGGATCTGCTGCTGGCGGAGATCGATTGGCGGTTGCGCTGCAGTGCTCAAGTGCTGGTGTGTGTGCCCAACCGGGATTTGGGTACAGGACAACTGATGACCCAGCAAATCCAGCAGACTTTGGGCATCCGGGTCCAGTTGGTGCCCCTGGAGGAGCTGGCCACCGTTCTGGATCAGATCCAGTCCGGCACTGTGGTGACGCTGCACTATTTTCTCAGCGCCGTCGAGGCCATTGCCCAACCCCGGGGGGCCCGTGTTCTGACGGTGGAGGTGTCCGACTACGCCCGCGAAATTGCCCTGATCCGCCAATTGCCTTCCTACGCCTGTCTGGGGCTGGTGAGCATCAGCACTGCCCTGCTGGAGGTTGCCGAGGTGATTGTCTACAGTCTGCGGGGAGACCTGCTGGTGCTGACGGCAGTGATCTCGGATACGGAACGGGTGGGATCCCTAATCCGCCGCGCCCATACGCTGATTTGCGATGAGGCCAGCTACCCCACCCTGCGGGTCTTGGTGCGCCAAGCCCGAGCCGATCTAATCCGCACACCCAACCTAGTCTGCGCCACCCCCCACATCGGAGAAGCAGCCATGGCCGAGCTGCGACGGGAACTGGGTGGGATCCCTGGAGCCGGAGGGGATAGAGAGGCGGGCGGCAGCAGTTTGCAAGGCAAAGAAACCCATTAAGCCTTGTTGCAGGTGAGCCATTTTGCGGATGACAGGCTGCCCAAGATCGTGCTTAAGTGAAAATACGGTAAAAGCTTACTCACTTTGATTCATCGCTGATCAGTCTTTACACGCATGGTGATCCTCGACTACGCCTCCGCCGATCATGACCATGTGGCGGTCACTCGGGAAGGTTTCTGGGAGGCCATCCGCTTCCAAGACCATTTTTACGTCTTCAACCGGGGCTTTTCTCAGCTGCAAGAGGCCATCGCCAGTTGCCGCTACGACATGGATCACGGATCCCTGATCAGCCTGGTGGTGGTGCGCCCTCAGGGCTATGAAGTGTGGTCGCAGGTGGGATCCGACATTCCCGTCTTGCCGAAGCAACTGTTGAGCCCGACAGCCAGGGACTCCCTCCTACCGGCGCGTTCGGTTCCATCTTTGCCCGAACGTCCTTTCTGGTCTTTTTGGGGTTGGGGATCCAAGGCTTATGTGGTGGATGGCGAGCCGGCTGCACCCCAGTCTTTGTTCCACCATAGCCCTCGGCCCTACAACGCGCTACAGGCTTGAGCCGGAATCGGTTGCGCCAGTGTCGTGCAGCAACAGTTTCAGGGAACAGGACGGCTCCACATGCAAATTGAGATCCGGCTCTTCCACCAGCAGGGGCACGCGCTCGGCCACTTCCAGGCCAAATCCTTTCAAGCCGCTGATGTGGCGAGAGGTGTTGCTGATCAGGCGCATTTTGCGCACCCCTACATCCCGTAGGATCTGGGCGCCGATGCCGTAATCGCGCAAGTCCATCGCCACCGGTGGCGCGGTTTCAGAAAGTCCCAGATCTTGCCGGGCGTAGGACTTGATTTGCTCGATGAGACTCAGCTCCTGCTCTTGCCGGCGCAGGTACACCAGCACCCCCTTGCCCTGGTGGTCGATCATTTTCAGGGCCGCTGTCAATTGGCGGCGACAATCGCAGCGCAGGGATCCCAGCGCATCCCCTAGGGGACACTCCACATGGACGCGCACCAAGACGGGCTCAGAGGCAAATTGGTCCGGATCCCCTTTCACCAGAGCCAGGTGCTCGACTTGGTTGAGGCTATCGCGGTAGCCGTAAACCCGAAACTGGCCGAACTCCGTCGGCAGGACAGCAGCAGCCTCTCGGTGAACCAGTTGTTCGGTGCGCAGGCGGTACTCGATGAGGTGGGCGATGGTGATGATCTTCAAATCGTGCTGACGGGCATATTCGATCAACTGGGGCAGGCGGGCCATGGAGCCATCCGGGTTTTGGATCTCGCAAATCACCCCTGCCGGATACAGCCCGGCCAACATCGCCAGATCCACCGCTGCTTCCGTATGGCCAGCCCGTTTGAGTACTCCGCCCTCCCGTGCCCGCAGCGGAAAGACATGCCCAGGCCGGCGCAGATCTTCCGGTCGCGTGTGCGGGTGAATGGCCGCCTGAATGGTGCGAGAGCGATCGGCAGCGGAAATGCCGGTGGAGACTCCGGCTTCCGGCCCAGCATCAATGCTGACGGTGAAGGCAGTTTGGTTGCTGTCGGTGTTCTGCCCCACCATCAGGGGGATCTTCAGCTCATCGAGGCGGGATCCCTGCATGGCCAGGCAGATAAGGCCCCGCCCGTAGGTGGCCATGAAGTTGATGGCCTGCGGAGTGGCAAACTGGGCAGCACAGACCAGATCCCCTTCGTTTTCTCGGTTTTCGTCATCGACCACGATGACCATGCGACCACACTTGAGGTCTTCGAGGGCTTCGGGGATGGAGTGGAAGATCGTCTCTGTCTCGGCCTGCGGGATGGCACTCATGGAAAAGGGGACGCAAAAAGGGAAAACCTGGCACAGCCGGCTCTGGGCACCGGATCTGCCGGATCTATGCTAGAGCAAACCGGGCGACAGGTAGGGATCCCAAGGCAGAGTCAGTACTTGGGAATCGAGGGATCGTAAGCCTCTGCCCAGGCGAGGATCCCCCCGCGCAGGTTTTTTCCTTGGATCCCAGCAGCTTGTAGGATCTTCAGGGCTTTGGCCGAGCGTGCCCCACTCTTGCAGTGGACGATCAGCTCTGAGCCGTTAAGGAGGCGACGCACCTGCTCCACCCCGTCGCCGTTTTCAATTTGGGGCAGGGGGATCAGGTGAGCACCAGGGATCCGGCCTATCTCCCACTCATTTGGGTTGCGCACATCGACCAACACAAAGTCTTGGTGAGCATCCATCCGCGCTTTCAGCTCGGCCACAGTGATCTCGGGGATCTCTGTCTGGCCAGCTTGTTCTGTGGCTTGGGCTGGCGGGATCCCGCAGAACTGCTCATAGTCGATAAGCTGGGTGATGGGAGGAGTGGCAGGGTTTTTGCGCAGCTTCAGCTCCCGGAAGCTCATGTTCAGGGCATCGTAAAGCAGCAGCCGCCCACTTAGGGTTGTGCCCACGCCCAGCAGGATCTTCACGGTTTCGGTAGCTTGAATAACACCGATGATGCCGGGGAGGATCCCCAACACTCCCCCTTCGGCGCAGGAGGGCACCAGTCCTGGTGGGGGCGGCTCGGGGTAGAGATCCCGGTAGTTGGGCCCATCTTCGTAGTTGAAGACCGTCGCTTGTCCCTCGAAGCGGAAGATCGAGCCGTAGACATTGGGCTTGCCCGTCAACACACAGGCATCGTTCACCAGGTAACGGGTGGGGAAGTTATCGGTGCCATCCACAATCACGTCATAGTTGGCAAACAGCTCCAGTGCGTTGTGGGCCTTCAGGGCGGTGTTGTAAACATCCACTTGACAGTGGGGGTTGATCTCCAGGATGCGGTTCTTGGCCGATTCCACCTTCGGCTTGCCCACCCAGGAGGTGCCGTGGATCACCTGCCGCTGCAGGTTGGACACATCCACCACATCAAAATCGACAATGCCAATCCGCCCCACGCCGGCTGCCGCCAAGTACAGCAACAGGGGCGAGCCAAGGCCGCCTGTGCCGATGCACAGCACTTTGCCCGCTTTCAGCCGCTTCTGTCCTTCTAGGCCCACCTCGGGCAGGATCAAATGCCGAGAAAACCGCTCCATCTCCTCGCGGGAGAGGCTGACTTGGCTGGTATCCAGGTTCAACATGCTCACAACCCTCCAGCAATAGCGGGAACGATGCTGATGACGGCTTGTTCTCCCACGGGGGTGTTGTTGCCTTGGGGCAACGTGCGCACATCCTCGTCGTTGAGGTAGACATTGACAAAATTGCGCAGCTTCCCATCCTCGGTGTAGAGGTGGCGCTTCAGCTCGCCATAGCGGGCGATGAGGTTGCCCATCACTTCGCCAACATTGCTGCCCTCGATCTCGACAGCTTCCAGGTTGTCGGTGTAGGGGCGCAGGGGAGAGGGGATCAGAACTTTGGTTGCCATGGGAGTTCGGGGAGAGATCTTGGGTATCTACTGGAGACTTTTGAGGATCCAGAGGATCTGGGCTGACCTATCCGTTTGTCGATCTTGTTGGGGCTGTCTACTGACTTTGAGGATTCAGCTATGTTACAGACAAGGTTCAGCACTAGACTACCGCTTTTTCCGGTGGTACCCATCCCAGCTTTCAAGGATCCCAACTGAACTTAGCCGTGAACTTCAGCCTCAAACAGCGGCAAAGCCCAAACGACTCTAGCTTGCCAAAGCCGGGAGCGGGGGTATGCGAATGTCTTCCAGCATCTGCATCGGCTCCCGTTGGGGCTGCTCCTGCTCATCCAAAACCCAGCTCACCACCTCTTCTGCCTTGCCCTCGCGCACACTGACGATCACACAGGAAAAGCCCCAAGGAAAAGCATGCTGCCGATCAAACTCGGAGGGAATGGCCGCATGGTTGGGATGGGAGTGATAGGTGCCCAGGATCCCCAGCCCTTTGCGCACCGCATGGTCGTTGGCCCGCTTGAAATCCGCCGGATCGATCAAAAAGCGGCGGCGGCTGGATTCCCCGTCTGCCAGAGGGTTTTCCGCTTGATCCCAGGTGTTGGTCACCGACCAAAGCTCGTGGATGATCTTGTCGGATCCCCGGATTTCCCCAATTAAAATGCCGCAGCTCTCGTGGGGAAAGGCTTGTTCGCCGTGCTGGCGGATGCTGTGAAGGTGGTCTGCCGAGAGGTAGAGGGCCATGAATCTCGCCTTTGCCGATGGAGTTACCGTTCTTTTATTCTGGCACAAGTTGGCCGGGGATCCCTCAACTTAGCTACAGCGGATGCCATTGGGGCGCAACGGGCAGGCCGTTCCGCAGAGGCCGCCGCTGCTGAAAATGTTCGGCCACCAGTGTGGCGCGGTCAGACCCGTCCATCGAGTGAACCCAGAGGTGGCTCTGGCTTTGGAGGGGTGACGGGGGCATAGTGGGGGCAACCCTGGCACGGCCCTTGGGGATGGACGGCACAGCGCAACCAAGCCGAGTGGGCACTGAAAACACAAGAGGGATCCCCCAGGGGTGGGCCAAATTCGCCGGCCCGTTGACGGCGCAGCAGCACCACTTGCCGTCGCCAATCTTGCAAAAATCGGCTGTAGGCGCGTTCCCGCCAGCGACGCTTGGCCGCATGTTCTAGGACACGGACGGTAAGGTTATCCAACATGGAACGATCACCCAAGGAAGAGGCCAACAGGCTGGAAGTTGCGTTGGATGGCTGAGAACCTCAGGATGGCACACACTGGCGAGAAGAACCCAAGAATTGCAAACTCTCCTTGAGTTCAGCTTACTAGCGCAGGAGCCCCGCACTGTACCCGTAGGGTCAGTGTCGGGAGGAATGCGCTTTGATGAAGTACAATGAACTTATGAGCCAAGTCCTGACCATATCCTGCAAGCTCAAGGCGTCCCAGTCGCAAGCCGCCAAATTGGACGCGACGATGGATGTCTTTGTGCAGGCGTTGAACTGGGTCAACCAGAACACGCCGGAGAAGATCGTCAACGCGGTCAAACTGCAATCCCTTTGCTACTACGAGATTCGAGCCCGATTCGGCTTGTCCAGTAACTTGGCCCAGCAGGTCTGCAGACGGGTGGCCGGCGCCCGCAAAGTGGCGAGACAGCGCAACCGTCCAGTTAAAGAGTTCAAGCGTGGGTTCGTTACCTACGACGCACGTATCTTTTCATTCCGCGAGAAAGACTGGACGGTGTCGCTGACCACGGTGGAAGGGAGAGAACGCTTTGAGCTAGCCATTGGTAACTACCAGAGGGGAATGCTGGCTGGCTCTAACCCCAAATCGGCCACCCTAGTCCAGCGGAAGGATGGCTCCTACTACATCCAGATTTGCGTAGAGGAAAAGCCACCCAAGCAACAAGATACCGACAAGGTGATCGGGGTGGACTTGGGAAGGACGGATATTGCTCATACCTCAGAAGGGGACAACTGGAATGGACAGCAGTTGAGCAGAGTCCGAGAGCGCTACTCCCGGTTGAGGGCGGTACTCCAACGCAAAGCCAGTAAGGGCACACGCAGTTCGCGGCGCAGATGCAGAGAACTGTTGCAACGGCTGTCTGGCAAGGAGAGACGCTTTCAGGCGTGGGTCAATCATCGCATCTCCAAAGCTATTGTCTCTAGGGCAAAGACCACAAACAGCGCTATTGCTCTGGAAGACCTGACAGGGATCCGGGGAAGGGTCAATCAACAGCCACGCAGCAAAGCTGAGCGGCGTAGGACCAACAGTTGGGCGTTCTACCAACTACGCCAGTTTCTGGAATACAAGGCGAGGGTTGCAGGGGTTTCTCTGATTCTTGTGCCGCCTGCCTACACGTCGCAGACCTGCCACTGGTGTTTGCACATCCATCCCGACCCTGCGCAATCCTACCGCAGTGGCAAGTCGTTCAAGTGTGGGCACTGTGGATGGGAAGGGGATGCGGATTTGAATGGTGCGAATGTGATTGCGCTCTTGGGGGCTGTCGTAAACCAGCCTAGAGGTTCGTGGTTGGCTTGCCAACTGCAGGGCTACTGAAAGCCCCCCCTGTACTGCGAAGCAGTCAGGGTCGGGTAGTTTACTTTAAGTTTGTGGAGTTTCTTCCGATGGCTCTGGCTGCTGGTGGCGGGCCTGGGCCCGTTGCAGGGCTTCTCGCACCACAGCAAAGCCCGTTCCCCCGGCGCTGAGCCGCGTGGCCACCACCTGGCGGGGCTCAATGGCCGTCAAAATGTCCGCCTCAAAGGCCGGGTGGAAGGTTTTCCAGCGCTCCAAGGGCAGATCCCGCAGCAGGATCCCCTCTGCCAAACAAATGCGCACAATCTGCCCCACCAAATCATGGGCTGTGCGAAAGGGGATCCCTTTGCGCACCAAGTAGTCGGCCACATCGGTGGCGTTGGAGAAATCTTCCTGCACAGCAGCCGCCATGCGCTCAGGTTGAAATTGGATCCCTTCCCGCAGCAGAAGGGTCATCGCCTCTAGGCAGGCTTTCAGGGTATCGACCGTGTCGAATAGTCCCTCTTTGTCTTCTTGGAGATCTTTGTTGTAGGCCAGCGGCAGCCCCTTCAAGGTGACCAACAAAGCCTGGAGATGGCCAAACACCCGCCCCGCCTTGCCGCGCACCAACTCCGGCACATCGGGATTTTTCTTCTGGGGCATGAGGCTGGAGCCGGTGGCACAGGCATCGGTGAGGGTGACAAAGCCGAACTCCTGGGAAGCCCAGAGGATCACCTCTTCCGAGAGGCGGCTGAGATGCACCAAAATCAAGCTGGCGGCAGCGTGGAACTCCACCAGGTAGTCCCGGTCGCTGACGGCATCCAAGCTGTTGGCGCTGATCCGCTCAAATCCCAGCAGATGGGCGGTGAGCTGCCGATCGATGGGCAGAGAAGTGCCGGCCAAAGCCCCGGATCCGAGGGGGCAGACATTCACCTCTTCCCGCACCCGCCCCAGCCGTTGCCAGTCTCGCCAGAACATTTCTTCATAGGCCAAGAGGTGGTGGGCCAAGCTAATCGGCTGAGCCCGTTGCAGATGGGTGTAGCCGGGCAGGATTGTCTCCAGATGCCGCTCAGCCAAGTCCAACAAAACTCCGCGCAGCTCCCAGAGGGCTTGACGAAGGTGATCGATCTGATCTCGCAGATAGAGACGCAGATCGGTGGCCACTTGGTCATTGCGGGAGCGCCCGGTATGCAGTTTTTTTCCCACTTCCCCCACCAAAGCCACCAAACGACGCTCGACGGCGTAGTGGACATCCTCTGCCTCTGGATCGGGCCGGAAGGTGCCGGCAGCCGCTTCCTGTTGGATCTGCTCCAATCCCCACCGGATCTGGTCGGCCTCTTGCTGGGTCAGGATGCCACAAGCGGCCAACATCTGCACATGAGCCAGGGATCCGGCCACATCGTAGGGCAGCAGGCGGATGTCGAAGCCGATGCTGGCGTTGAAGCGGGCGATGGCAGGATGCAGGGATCCCTCGAAGCGTTGGCTCCAGGGGCGAGGGGTGGAAGTTACCGTCGGCTCAGACATCGGCTGGGAACCGGAAGAATGGGAAGAAAGACCCCGCTGCAGAAGAAAAAGCACAAAAACCAAATACCGACGGCCAAAACCCCGCCGGCTCAGGCCAACTGGATCCAGCTAGAGCAATGGTGACAAGGCCCTAGTGGGAGCTGGTGATGCTCTTGAGCATGTAGCCCGCCACGATCCCTATCAAAAGCGCCCAAATTTGGCCCGATTCCACAAAGCCATTCCAACCCTTGCGGATATCGCCCAGCACATCCTGTCGGAACACCTGCCCGACAATCATTTCCGTCTGGAAAGCCGTGGGGGCCGGCAAGTAAACCGAAGCGGTTTCAGACCCAGAAGGAGAGAAGTTCATGGTTGTACCTCAGGTGTAGATAACACAGTGCAGCCAACCTGGTAGCTCCACCAGCTAGAGCGTACCGCTCTGAAAGACCTACGAAACGCCAACAAACACTTCCACTCGCACCGGCGGCGCGGAGTGCTCAGCGTCTGCCGCGCTTCTGCTTTCTTCCTGCCTTAACGAACTATGGCTGGCAGCAGAGATCACCCCCACTGCCCCGCCAGAGGGATCTCCACAGGCGTGACTTCCCCGCAAGCTGCAGGTAGCCGCTCCTTGCTCTCTGAGAGAGCCACACAGACTAAAGCTGGAGCAGGCTTTAGCCCATGCAGAACGCATGCCAGAACTAACCAACTAGCCTAGTAGTCCGGCAAAACCACGTCAACCAACCCACCGTTGCTGCCCAGCCCAGTAGCGTTGAGTAGCTTGCTTGAGCTATTGTGAGCGTTGCGGCCTGCTGTCATTAACCCTGAGTTTGAACTTTTTTAGCTAGGTTGTGTTGATCTTTCATTTGAGCCAAAAGAGAGCACTGACGAGATAGAGAAAACTCAAGAAGTTCCTGGCCAATTTGTCAAAACGAGAAA
>NZ_JBSSCZ010000030.1:0-40953 GCF_054060215.1 Thermostichus sp. OS-CIW-30
ACTTGGCTCATAAGTTCATTGTACTTCATCAAAGCGCATTCCTCCCGGCACTGACCCTACGGGTACAGTGCGGGGCTCCTGCGATTTCTAGCTGACTGGCTGGCCGGCCTTTTTCCCCAGCAGGGATCCCTTGTTTTGCCTACCCTTTTACAAGAATCTGAAGAAAATCCAAAACCCCTCAGCCAGACCAGTTCTTCAGCATCTGGCTAATGGTTCTGCAGATGATCCGCAGGGTCATGGAGCGCAGCAGGATCCCCATCTGAAGGTCTGTCCCCGGCAATTCAAATCGCTCCGCCTGGCCCGCCACCGTCAAAGTTAGGGTGGATCCCCGCTGCAGGAAGAGGGCGCCGCCGGGGTTGAGATCCCGTTTCAGGGTTTGCAGCTCTTGATCGGAGGGATCCCGCAGCACCACCAGATCGCTGCCTTCGTAGGCCAAGCCCTCCCGCTCCAGGGTCTCTTCGTCGGCTTCCGCCAAAAGCAGATCCAGTTGGGGATGGCGCAGCAGGGTTTTCACCTGGCGAAAGAGGCTGCCCTGCAGGGGTCTAGAGCTGTGGTTCAGCAGCACGCCCTCCCGACAGACGGATCCCACACATGCGTTGGGGCGGTGGGACAAAATATGCTCCACCAAGGTGTGCGCCTCCGCCAGGGTAAGGCGGTTGAAGGTCAAAATCGGGATGCGGGCCGTCTTGGGAAACAGATGGTCGAGGATTGCCCCCGGCACATCCACTCCCGCGCCAATGGCAGGTTTTTGGTGCATGAGCACACCTGGCGCAGCATTGATCTCGATGATCCCCAGGGATCCCTCCTTCCAGGAGCGCTCCAGGCTGGGGGCAATGACATCGATGCCCAAGCACACCAGCGAGAACTGCTGGGCAATGGTTTGGGCCAAAACCACGTTGTCGGGATGGACGGTGGCCGTGACATCGCGGCTCACTCCTCCCGCCGAGAGATTGGATACCTTGCGCAGATAGACCGTCCGCCCCGGTTCCAGCACACTGTCCACTGTCAAGCCCTGCTCCGCCAGAAAGCGCTCCATTGTCTCATCCCATTGGATCGGCCCTAGGGGAGAAGTGGGGGTATCCCAACGGGCGGGATCCCGGTTGGCCTGCTCGATGAGCTGCCCGATGGTGCTTCGGCCATCTCCCGTCACCGAGGCGGGGCGTCGTTCCGTGGCCGCCACAAAGCGGCCTCCCACACACAACAGGCGAAAATCGGTGCCCTGCAGATGCTTTTCCAGGATCAGTCGGATGGGCTCCTCAGGGGGAAGGGCTGCCACGGCTACCTCGTAGGCAAAGGCCAGTTCTTCTGGGGTTTGAATGCCTGCTGTTACCCCTATCCCCTTGTGGCCGGCCACCGGCTTGAGCACCACCGGATAGCCGATTTCTTGCGCTTGCTGCAAAGCTTCTGCCAAAGAGGCGACCACCTCTCCCTGGGGCACGGGGAACCCTTGCGCCGCCAGAAAGGCTTTGCAATCGTCTTTGCGGGTGGTGAAGTCAGAGTCGAGATGGCTGTCGCAGTGAAAGGTGGTGGCCACCCCTCGCACCTGGTTGCGACCATAGCCATACTGCATCACCCCTTCATCCCATAGGTAGTAGGTAGGGATCCCGCGTTCGTGAGCAGCCCGCAAGAGGGCATAGACCGTCGGCCCGCCGTACACCGAGTCGCGAAACAATTGCTGCAGGCGGCGCATCTCCCCTTCAAAATCGAAGGGCTGTCCTTGGGTGATGGCTTCCAGCCAATCCCAAGCAAAATAGACCGCAGCACGAGTGGTACGGCCATGTAAGGTCTGCACCGCGATGCGCACATACTCTGAAAACGGATGACAGCTCCACCGCTGCAAGTGGAGATCCATCTGCAACCGGTTCACCTCCGTCACCAGCCGGGCAAACAAGTGGGCGTAGGAAGGATAAGATCCCTCCTGCAACTGGGGAAAGTAGAAGCAGACCTTGGACAGGTAGACATCGATGGGCAGTGGCTGTGGGCACTGGGTAAGGGCAAAGTCGAAGGTGAAAGCGGCTGTACTGAGATAGGGGTTAGGGCCGAGATAATGCTTCAGGTTGAAAATGTCGAAAACATCCGACTCGCGCGCGTTGATGCGGGGCACGCCCGCCGCCTCCTGCAAAACCATAGCCGGCCTCAAGAGAAGGAAGACAACGACCTCAGCTCGGAGAAAACCCAACTCCCCCGGCTTGGGCCGCTTCCATTATTCCCGATCCGGCCCCCATCCCCGGCGGCTTGCCCTCGCAGCACAAGGGATCCCAGCTAGCCTTTTGCTGGTCAATTAACAGTTGCCTGACAGGCAACTTGGTAACTTGGAAAACCCTTCCCACCCTCTGATCGGGTTGGGGTTATTTCGAGTTGCAGTGCAACTGTTTGCCAATTCTGGGATCCCCTCTCCTCATAATGGGCAAGGGGCTGGGAGTGCTTGCCTGTAGCAGTGCTAGAGGAATGCCTCAGACTTAGACTTGTTCGGAATCACCTAACGATGGGCTTGCCAAGTTGGACTAGCGAAGGGCGCTCAGAAGCACAACATCCATAACCAGCAGCGCCCCAGCAAAGGCCAGCAGGCTGCGCACGATCTGGCGCTCTTGCTTAGAACGATGGGATCCACCCACACGAAGCCATTTCAGAGATTGGGGAAGGCGGTACAGCATAGGAGATTCGGCGGAACCCTAGGGTGATCATGCCCTATTTTGTGGGGTTTGGATTCCCCACGCTGGGGGGGAGAAACGGCTAGCCCTGAGGGGCAATTCCCTCTAGAGTGAGGGTTAGTCCATTGCCCCTGTCTATGACCACTCCCTTGACCCAAGCCGAAACCGTTTTGCAAAGGTGCTGGGATCATTGGCAATCTCTGGCCAGCCGTCGGGATTTACAACCGGAGTTCAGGGCTCTATCCACTTTGCGCAAGCGCCTCACCGCGCGGCTGTTTTCCATTGCGGTGTTTGGGCTGGTCAACCGTGGCAAGTCGGCCGTCCTGAACGCCCTAACCGGCGAGGAGCGATTGAAGGTGGGCCCCCTCAATGGGGTCACTCAGCAGCCCCAATCCCTGCTGTGGCAGCCGGGGCCGGGGATCCCTTGGCGGGTGAGGCTGGTGGATACTCCGGGTTTGAACGAAGTGGAAGGAGAAGCCCGCGAACAGTTGGCCTGGGATGTGGCCCGCTCGGCGGATTTGATCGTGTTTGTCATCGCCACCGACCTGACCCAGTTGGAATACCAAGCTCTCTCGGAGCTGCGCACCCTGCACAAACCCATCCTGCTGGTGTTGAACAAATGCGATCTCTACTCCGAAGCGGAGTTGCAGGCCATTTGTGCCCAGATCAGCCGCCACCTAGGCTGGGTATCGCCGCAAGAGATTTTGACCGTGGCCGCTTGCCCAAAACCTCTGAAAGTCCGCACCCACTGGCCGGATGGCCGCATTACTTTGGAATGGGAACGGCCTGCACCCCAAATTGAAGCCTTGCGGGGGCGAATTCTGCAGATTTTGCAAACCGAGGCGGGATCCCTCCTGGCTTTGAATGTGTTGAAGCGGCTGGACCGGGTTCAGGCCCAGATTCTGGAAAAACAGTGGCAGCACCATGCCCCCTTTGTGGAGCAATGGGGCAGGATTTTCGCCCTTGGCAAGGGGATGGGGGTGGGCTTAGCTCCGCTGGGGTTGGATTTGCTGTTGGCCCCGCTGCTGGATGGTCTTTGGCTGCTGGGCTTGGAGATCCGGCTGCACCTGCCCCGGAGGGTCTTGTGGAAGGGGCTGTGGCGACCGCTGCTGCTCAATGGGGCTTTGCTGCTGCTAGCAGAAGGAGTAAGTTCCTGGCTGTGGGGAGGCTGGGGCAACGGCCTCTTGCCGGGTCTGGTGGCGGGGGTCAGCCTGTATCGCCTGGGATCCCTGGCGCCACAGGTGCTCAGCCGGTTTGCAGCCCGAGCGTTCGGCCTGGAAGCGGGCCTTCGTGCCTTGATCGGACGGGAAAGGTTGGCTATGACAGACTGCACAGCCTCTCTGCCAAGCTCCCTGGCCTAGTTCTCAACCATTTCGGCAGCGTGGTAGGAGCTGCGCACCAATGGCCCTGAGCGCACCTGGCGAAACCCCATCTGGCGGGCTATCTGGCCCAGCTCGGCAAACTCCTCCGGAGTCCAGTAGCGTTCCACAGGGCGATGGGCCAAGGAAGGCTGCAGGTATTGCCCCAGAGTCAGACGATCGCATCCCACCGCCAGCAGATCCCGGAAAGTTTCCAGCACTTCTGCGCGGGTCTCCCCATGCCCCAGCATCAGCCCAGACTTGGTGGGTAATCCAGGATTCAGCTCCTTGACCGTTCGCAAAACCCGCAAGGACAGGTCATAGCCGGAGCTGCGCCGTACTGCCTGGGAGAGGCGTCGCACCGTTTCGATGTTGTGGTTGTAGCAGACAGGCTGGGCAGCCACCACACGGGCAATGCACTCGCGATCCCCGCGAAAGTCGGGGGTGAGCACCTCGATCTGGGTGCCGGGGCAGCGCCGCCGAATTGCCTCCATGACCTCCACAAAGCGACCGGATCCCTGGTCGGGCAGATCGTCGCGGGCCACCGAGGTGAGTACCACATAGCTGAGCCCCAGCAGCTCAACCGCCTCGGCCACTTTCTCCGGCTCTGTGGGATCCAACGGTGCGGGCCGTCCACTGGCCACCTGGCAAAAAGAGCAGGCGCGGGTACAGATCCCTCCCATCAACAGAAATGTAGCGGTTTTTTGGCTGTAGCACTCGGCTCGGTTTGGGCAGCGCCCCTCTTCGCAAATGGTGTGCAGGCCCCGCTGCTTGATCACCTGCTGCACCGCTGAAGTCTCGCTGGCTTTGCCGATGGAACGCTTGACCCAACTGGGAAGAGGGCTAACCGACATAGGGAGAACCGTTGCGTTAACTGGGTATCGGCAACAAGACTGCGCCCCTCTACAGCCGAAGGATGCAGCGCCTGCTCTGCCATTCTGACATGATGAAGCTCTGGGTTCCGAAAAGGGGAGGCCGAAGTCTTTGGGTCGACGGACTTCTCGGCTCGCACCAGCGGGACAAAGTCCTCCCAAAGCTCAGCCCTGTTCAGGGTTGCATGGGTCTTTCGGGGAGATTA
The DNA here is from genome assembly GCF_054060215.1 of Thermostichus sp. OS-CIW-30. NCBI lineage: Bacteria > Bacillati > Cyanobacteriota > Cyanophyceae > Thermostichales > Thermostichaceae > Thermostichus > Thermostichus sp. OS-CIW-30. The sequence goes on from NZ_JBSSCZ010000030.1 coordinate 5,088, forward strand.
AGCCACCTGGGGTGTGGTCAGCATTTGGTCGACGATGCGCTGCACAATCTGAAAGCCGGTCACCGCCTGCCAACCCAAGATCGCCAGGATCACCACGTTTAATAGGACATGCACATTACGCGCCCAGACCTTTTGCCCGTCTTTCATCAGCGGTGCTAGAGCCGCAGAGCTGGCCACCAAGGCCACAATGCCCAACCCAGCCAGCAGGTGAGGCCCAACAAACAGCTTGCCATTGTTCAGGTAGGTAACCCCCATGCCGCCCAGCGCCCCGAACACCATCAACACCAAGAACAGGGATCCGGCGAGGAAATGCCGCTGACCAAACTTCCCTTTGATCAGCTCCTTGCGTTCTTCTGCCGAGGCAGTGCGCACCCGTCGCGCTTGCAGACCCAGGTAAAGGGCATACAGGGCCAGCGCAAACGCCAAAATCATCAGCACAGGATGAAAGAAAGGCAAGGCCAGTTCTAGCCAGCGAGGAAGTTGAATGCTCATAGAGATCGCAGGATGGAAGAGGAAGACGCCCCCAAATTAACATGAGTTAACCTGATGCGCGGCAGTCTCCAGTCTCAGCGCAGCGGACTGGCACCCTATGGCAGGGTAACCCCCTGCCTCACTTTGTGGCTACGCAACGCTGCCGCGGCCCAGCTTTATCCCAGTCGCCAGCAAGAAAAACTCTTGCACCACTGGGGGCGGATGTGCTGAGCCCTCTACAGCGCGGCGGTGGCAGATCGCAAAACCAGCTACCAAAAGCTGGGCAGGTCTGTCAGCTACTTCGACACCGCTGACGGGAATAAGCAACTGAGCTCGCTGAAGCGTCAGAAGCGGCTAGCCGCGGTTCAGGCTATCGCGAAAGTCCGCCGGCCAGTTGAAGGCTCGCTTCTGCAGAAAGCTGCCAGCTCCCAAAGGTTCTAAAGGTCGGCAAACCCATCCAGCTGGCTCGGAGGAGAGATGGGCGTGTCAGGACAGGGATCCCACCGGCGCGAGATATTTTCCGTCTATGAGAAAGATGCCATTGGCAAACTGCACACTGTAGGTGCCCAACAGCCGCCGCTGCAGGATCACCCCTTGTTCGTGCAAGCGGATCAAATGGGCCGGGCGCAACATCGGCATTGGGTCAGCCGTTTTTAGGTAAGGAGGCATCTCCACCACTTGAACCGTTGCCCCCACTGGCAGTAAACCCTGGGCTTCAGACATAACGGGAGTCCATGTGGCAAGTGTCTCTAGCTTAGCTGAACGTAGGACGATGTATGCCCAAAACCGAACCCGAGCAGGATGACAGCATTAGGGCAGATCCCAGAGGAGCCGAACAGATTGGATCCCCGAAGAATTGTTGTAAGATTTTTATCAAGCACGAGGACTCAACGAGATAAAAAGGTAACATCTTGCAAGGTGAGTTGGTTTTTCCCACAAAGAAAAAGCAGTCGGCCTTTCGGGGTGCTGCCAACTGATCGCCAATTTGCTACCATACCATGAACTCTTGGTACCCATTTTTTGTGTCCTTGGATACGGAAACCTCATTTGCCGAGGCAATTTAGGGGTTCTCTTGTCCTGGAGCTGTGGGCGCAGGGCTTAGCAAGCTCGCCTTCGGCCTACGCACCAGCCAGATCTTTGCCGAAATTCTGTAGAAGTGTTAAGAATAGTTACATTGGTTTGCTATCTTCTCAGTTTTCATACTCGTCCTTACTTCAGCGCTGCGAAACGACCATGCTAGATCCCATTCCCCCCCCAGCCCTTGAGGAATATCTATTGGAAACGGGCATTATCGACCGTTCTCAACTGAGCCTGGCCAAGAAGCTGCAGCATCGCCAGCAAGGGCCGTTGCTGATGATCCTTTTGGAGTTGAGTTTCATCGATCTGGAGCAGCTCAGCCGCCTTTTGGATTTGGGCCGCGCCTACCCTTTTGATCATGCTGCAAACGCTGGATAGTCTTCAGCCCAACTGGCAACAGGCTCTGGCTCGGTGGTTCGCTGCTGAGCAGGGATCCCTGCTGCTGAAAAGCTGTGGGGGCCAGGATCTGGCGAAGCTGCGCAGTGTTTTGCAACAGATCTGTTCTCCTGTCCAGTCTGTTACGTTGCTAACAGAAGACTTGGAGGTGGTGGCCGGCCCATTGACGCTGCAAAGCTGGGATCCTCAAGCGACGGGCCATTTTGCCCACCTTTATCTGGAGCGTTCCGCCTCTAGCTCACACATGAGTCGTTTGGCGGCTATTGTTGCTCGGTTGCGCGCTCCCGACGGGTGTCCTTGGGATCGGGCCCAAACTCCAGAGTCTCTTACCCCCTACATTCTTGAAGAAGCGTATGAGACGGTAGCTGCCATTCGAGCCGGGGATCCGGCAGCAATTGCCGAAGAGCTGGGGGATTTGTTGTTGCAGGTGGTGTTGCAGTCTCAGATCTTTGCCGAGCAGAACCACTTTGATCTGGAAGCTGTGGCTGCGGGAATTGCCGATAAGCTCATCCGCCGTCACCCCCATGTGTTTGGGGATGCTGTGATGGCAGATCTTCCGGAGTTGCACCGCTCTTGGGAACAGATCAAGCAAGGGGAGCGACCGGATCAAAGCCTTGGCCAAAAACTGCTACACTATGCCCAAGGTTTGCCCCCCCTGATGGCTGCCCTGAAAATTTCCTGCAAAGTGGTGGGGGCAGGGTTTGAGTGGCCAACGGTGGAGGGGATCTGGGCCAAGATCCGCGAGGAAGAAGCCGAGCTGCGTCGAGAATTGGAGAGGGATCCCCCCGATCCAACTCGGCAGGAAGCCGAACTGGGGGATCTGCTTTTTGCCCTGGTCAACTTGGGCCGTTGGTATGGTTTGGATGCTGCCCAAGCTCTAACCCAAACCAACCTGCGCTTTGCTCGCCGTTTTTTGCGCATGGAAGAGCTGGCTCAGGAACCAGCGGGATCCCTGCCCGGCGATGGCATAAGCTCCCTTCTGAAAGGACGCAGTTTCCAGGAGCTGGAAGTCCTCTGGCAACAGGCCAAGCAAGAATATCCCTAGTTTGGATATGGGGTTGAGCTGGCGCTGGCTTTGAGGGGGTATCCGCCCACACAGTCTTGGGGCAAGTTCTCTTTGTAGGGTAGGAGCTGTTCTGAGCACCTGTCTCTATGTCGGCTATGTCTCCAGTTTCTTTCCTTGAGCAGGCTGGGGCTTGGATTGAATGCCTGCCCACATGCCAGAATGCAGCAAACCCCCCTCGCTATGCTCCTGTACGGGCCGGGGAGTATATTCGCTCTAAGCTGAAGGTTTCGATGATTGGGGAGGTAGGGCAGAGCTCTCGGAGATCTCAAACTCAGATAAAGTTTCAAAGCTCCCCGGCAGAGGATACAGCTACCTCCTGGCTTTGATTCGAGAGCAGTTTGGGTTACCTGATCTCAAGGCTCGGCTGCCTGTGATAAAACTCCTTGCCCGTCATTTGGCCAACCTGTGCAAATTCAGATCCGCCATCTCATCGAATATCGCTACAGTCGTCCAGTCCAACTGGAGCCCCACACGGTGCGATTGCGACCGCGCTGCGACGGGATCCAGACTCTCCTGGCTTTTGAGTTGCAGGTGGATCCGCAGCCGGTGGGCCAATCGGCGCTGGTGGACCTGGAGGGCAACGCGGCGGTTCGGCTCTGGTTTGGGGATCCCACCGAGCATTTGCGCATTCAAACTCAGGCCACGGTGCTCACCCTGCGGCAGAATCCCTTCGACTACCTGCTCTGCGATTGGGCCACCCATCTCCCCATCGACTATCCCAGCACGCTGGCAGCCCAATTACAGCCTTATCTGACGGCTCAGGCGGATCCCGGCATCCAGGCCTTGGCCTGGGAGCTATGGGATCACGTGCAGGGGGAAACGACGGCTTTTCTGCCGGCGCTGAACCAGCGCATCTATTCAGAATGCCGCCACATCTTGCGGGAAAAGGGGGATCCCTGGCCTGCCGGCTTGACCTGGCATCGCAAAACCGGAGCCTGCCGCGATTTGGCCCTGGTGTTCATGGAGGTCTGCCGTACGGTAGGCTTGGCCGCGCGCTTTGTCAGTGGCTACCAGGTCAGCCCCTCGCAGCCTTCGGGGGAGAGCAGGGGTGGAGAACCCCCAGAGCCTGTGCGCCGTCATTTGCACGCTTGGGCGGAGGTGTACTTGCCAGGGGCCGGTTGGCGGGGCTTTGATCCCACCCAGGGGTTGGCCGTGGCCGATGGTCATGTGGCTTTGGCGGCCAGCGCTTACCCCAGAGATGCCGCTCCCATTTACGGCCATTGGCTGGGCAAGGGCGTTCACAGCAGCATGAGCTACACCATCCACATTCAGGCGGGATCTTCTGCGCAAAGCCAAGCCCAGCTTGCTGCAGACAGCCTGAGCACTCCACCAAAAGTTTGGGGCTGAAGCCGTAGAGCTTCAACTTGGCCGGATCCCAAAGCGGAAATTTGAGATAGCATAGCCTAGCCCAGATCTTGAGAATTTGCCGAGGGATCCCGTTGACCCAGTCTATTGATGTCCCCACCAGCGTTGATACGTTTTTGCAGGAGTTGGCCGCCATTCAGCAAGTTGGGCCGAAGCGAGTGGCCATCCTGGGCAGCCGTCATGTGCCCATTACCCATCAGTATTTGATCGAGACCCTCAGTTATGCCCTGGCCCTTACCGGCAATCAGATCCTCACCTCTGGGGCCATTGGCACCAACTTGGCCGTCATTCGGGGGGCGATGCGGGCGGACATGAAGTCCTTGACGGTGATCTTGCCGCAGAGTTTGGAGCGACAGCCGGCAGAGTCGCGGGCCAGCCTGGAGCAGGTGCTGCATCTGGTGGAGCATCCGGAAAACGACCATCTTCCCTTGGCGGAGGCCAGCCGCCTGTGCAACCTGGAGATCATCAGCAAGTGCCAGCAGTTGATCTGCTTTGTCTTCCACGACAGCGTCACGCTGCTGGATGCCTGCAAGCATGCTGAGGAACAACACAAGTTGGTCACTCTCTTCTATTTCGACTGATTTGCCCTTCTACTTTCTTCCTCGGTATTGAGCTTGCGGCAGGGGGAAGTGTTCTTGTAGCCAGGCTTCAGCTTCTGCCGGGGTGGTGAGTTCGCCGTTCAGGGTGAGGCAACGCAGTTGCTCCAAAATGGCTTGGAAGGGGCGACCTGGCTTGTAACCCAGACGACGCAGATCGTGGCCGTTGAGGAGCGGCTTCACCCAGTACCACTCCTGCAAGTAGCGCCAGATCAACCGCCGGGCCGGCTTGGGGGCGATCCCAGCCAACAAAATCACCGCCGGGATCCGCAGCCCCTGCAGCAGTTGCACCACCTGGGCCGGAGAGAGGGTGCCGGGGTCCAATTGGGCCAACAGGGTTTGGTAATAGGAGGAATGGCTGAGGCGTTCGATGCCTGCTTGGGTAAGGTGGAGTTGGCTGGCCACCTGGGGGGCTTGGGGCAGCGTGAGGAGGAGAGCCTCTAGGCGCAGTTGCCAGATCTCCTGGGATCCCAGCTCAGGATAGCGGCGGCGAAAGTGATAGGCCCAGCGGCCCACCCGTTGCAACCGCCGGCACAGGGAGGGATCCCACTCCAGGTCGGGGTGAATACAGCGCAAAGCCCCCCATTCTGCCAGCTGCTCAAAGGCTTGGGGCCAATCGCGGGATCCGAGAATGTAGGCCAGCTCCTGCTTGAGGCGATCCCCGCCGACGGCATCGTGCAGACCACTGGCCACAGCAGCGCGGATCCATTTTTCTGTGGTCGAGTCCAGGGCGAAGCCCAAGCGCACCGCAAAGCGCACCGCCCGATAAATGCGGGTGGGATCCTCGATGAAGCTGTTGGGGTGTAATGCCCGGATGATCCCCTGTTGCAGATCCGCTTGTCCGCCGAAAAAATCCAGCACCTGTCCTCGCTGGGGGCCGTTGAGGCGCAAGGCCAAGGCGTTGATGGAAAAATCCCGCCGATAGAGGTCTTGCTGAATGGATCCCATGGCCACTTCGGGGGGAGAGGCCGGGTAGGGATAAAACTCCGTGCGGGCGCTGGCGATATCCACACAAAAGCCGCCTGGCCAGATCAAGGCCGCCGTTTGGAATTTGCCGTGGATCTCCAGCCGCGCTTCTGGGAAGTGCTGTTTGAGCGCTTGTCCCAAAATCAAGCCCCAGCCCGGGGGATCGATCCCATCCAGGGCCGGAGAGTAGGGCCCATCCACCACCAAGTCCAGATCCAGCCGCTCCAGGTTGGGTGAGGGCTGCCGTCCCCACCGGTGCAGCAGCAGATCCCGCACCGTTCCCCCCACCAGATACAACCTCAGGCCCTTCTCATCGGCGATGTGGGCGGCCTGCTCCAGCAACTGTCGATGCCGCTCCGACAGGGCCGCGAAGGCGAGATCCAAAGGGCAGGAAAGGGTGGGCAAAGCCAACTGCGGTGAGAGGGCCGGCAACTCGTGTAGGTGCCGCAACACATCGGTGCGAGTTACAATGCCCACCAACTGTCCATCCTGGAGAACCGGCAGGCGGCCAATATCCCACTGCACCATCAACCGCTGAATCTCCGCCAAGGGGGTGTCGGGGGAGAGGGTTTTCACGTCGGTGGTCATGTAGCCCTTGACGGGGGCATGGCCAAACCCGTGATGCAGGGCGATATCGATATCCCGCCGCGAGATCACCCCCACCAGGCGACCTTGAGCGTCCACCACCACCAGGCCGGAATGGCCGTAGCGCAGCAGCACCCGCTGGGCCTCGTCGATGGTGATCTCCGGTCGGATGGTGCGCACCGGAGCCGACATCAAATCTTTGGCCGTCACCGGGGGCGGGATCCGCTCTTGGACAGCCTGCCTGAGGGCCGCCATGACTTGGGCCGGGTTGGGCAAAGGCTGCTCTGGGCTGGCTTTTAACGTGGCTGCTGCAGCACAATCGTGTCCACCGCCGCCGTAGAGGGCCATCACCCTGCCCAACTGGGCAAACTCCTGCCGCGCCCGCCCGATCAGGCTGAGCCGCTCCCCCTGCCGCGCCACCAAGAGCAGCACATCCACTCCCGTCAGATCCATCAGCCGCATCACCAGGCCGGCTAGGCCGGGCACAAACTCCGGCAGCTCCAGCAGCCACTCTCCCAGGCGATACTCTCCCACCTGCTGCACCTGCATCTGGGCCAGCCCCTGGCTGAGCAGTTCGCGCATCTCTGGGGTGAGGCCATCCCCCAAAAAGCGCCGCAACAAGACCAGGTTCACCCCCTGATCCAACAGCCAGCTCAGGGCAGCAGCATCGCGGGCGGTGGTCTCCGGGAAGGTCAGGGATCCCGTATCCATGTGAATGCCCAAAGCCAGCGCCAGCCGCTCAAAAGGGCTGAGAGGGATCCCAGCAGCCTGCAGCCGCTCCACCAGCAAGGTACAGGTGGCCCCCACGGCCTCGATATGACAGTTCACCTGCTGCTGCGGCCAAAAGCCATCCGGTGGGGTTTCCGGATCCCTGAGGTGATGGTCGAAAATCTCGATTTGGGTGCCGGGGACGCTCAACCAAGCGGCAGCTTTGCCCAAGCGATCCGGATCGTGACAGTCCACCACAATCCACCGCTGCACCTGTCCCGGATCCACAGAGCGCAGCTCGATGAGGGGAAATTCATCTCGGTACAAGGCCAAAAACTCCTGCACCCCCGGCAGGGATCCCCCGGCCAAGGCAATGCGGGCACCCGGATACAGGCGCGCCGCTCCCACCGCCGCCCCTAGGGTGTCGAAATCCGCCGATTGATGGCACAGGATCAGATCCATTGCGGCAAGAGTTGTCGTTTTCCCCCCTTCCATCCTGGCCTAAGCCAGGATCCCTCTTGTTGGAGTCGGACAAGAAGAAATGAAGGGCTGCTCAACTCCGAGGGGCAAGTGAAAACCTCGAAGCTAAGTTTCAGGACGGGTGTCCGGGTTTTTATCAAAAAATTGGGTCATAACCCCGTCCTACGGCTATGCAGAAGCAGGCCAGTAGCGTGGGGAGTTATGTCCACAAGGAGCTTTTACAGCGTCGTCAGCTCCTTTTCTTTTTCTGCCAGCAGCTCATCGATCTTTTTGATATAGCGGTCGGTCAGCTTCTGGATGTCATCCTGCAAGCTTTTGGACTCATCTTCAGACAGCTCGCCGTTTTTCTCCCGCTTGCGCACCGAGTCGATGCCATCCCGCCGGATGTTGCGGATTGAGACTCGCCCCTCTTCGGCTAGCTTGGCCACCTGTTTGCTCAGCTCTTTGCGGCGCTCTTCCGTCAGGGGGGGAATGGTGAGCCGCACCACCTTGCCGTCGTTGCTGGGGGTTAGACCTAGGTCAGAGGCAACAATGGCCCGCTCAATGGCCGCCAAGGTCGAGGGATCAAAAGGCTGGATCAAGAGAGTGCTGGAGTCTGGCGTGGTGAGGCTGGCCAGGGCCTTGAGGGGAGTGGGCACGCCGTAGTACTCCACCTGAATGCGATCCAGCAGGCTGGAATTGGCCCGCCCGGTGCGCACCGTATTAAAGGAGCGCTGTGTGGCTTGCACAGCTTTGTTCATCAACTCCTCAATCTCAGCTAGCTCCACGGGGTTTTCCTCGCTTTCAAAACAGTTTCCAGACAGTCAGGCTTGGGCAGCCAACCTGGCCCCTCTACGGTGAGCCTGACCTCAATTCTACCGCCTTGTCTTAGGATCCCGTTCCCCAAAGCTGCACCTGCAGCTGGCGAATTTCCGCAAAATGCCCCCCAGTGGGATAGTACGAGCTCAAAGCTTTTCTTAGACTGGTCTGGACTTTACTGCACAATACAGGCACGACGAAGTTTTATGCCCTCTCGTCAAGTTTGTTCTTCAACGGCCCTAGCCTGGCTGATCGGCAGCTTGAGTCTCTTGGGTTTTGGAGCGGCTGCGGCAGCCTTAGAGCTGCAGATTGTGTCCCCCAATGCTTATAAAGTGCCCTACCTGGGAATTGATGGTGTTTTCACTCTGGATACGTCCCTGGAACAATCGGCCAACGATCCGCGCAATCCAAAGCGGGTGAAGTTTGAGAAGATGGAGTTCTTCTCCTTCTACGCCGATCTGGAGGGGAAAAAGCCCCTGGCGGAAAATTGTCGCTACGCCTATCGGGGGGCTGCGCCGGATCCCTTCTACTACCCTGAGCGCTCCTTAAGTTCCATCTGGGATTTGTTTCAGTTGCAGCCTGGAGCAGACGCCAGTTGCGAGACCTTCACCTATGTGATTCTGCGGGCACCCCACGGGGATCCGGTGCACATGCACCTGCGCTACGGAGGCCGCAACAGCAGCTTCCAGGAACTTCTGAACATCAGCACTCTGCCCGAGGATCCTGCCAACTTCAACCCCTGGTGGAGCACCTACTGCGCGGAGGGGGTAACCGGCTGCGATTGATGGGCTGGGCGGCTCACAACTCCTGCCGGGCTTCCAGGGCACGGGCCAGGGTAACCTCGTCGGCATATTCCAGCTCGGATCCCATGGGCAGGCCGAAGGCCAGGCGGGTCATGCGCAAGGTGGGGGCAACTGGCTTCAGGTAATCCTTGACCACGTGCATGGTCACCTCTCCCTCTACACTGGGGCTGAGGGCGAAGATCAGCTCCTGCGGTTTTTCCCGTGCCACCCGGGCCACCAGCTCGCGGATGTGCAGTTGGTCGGCCCCGATCCCGTTCATGGGGGAGATGAGGCCGCCCAAAACGTGGTAGAGCCCCTTGAACTCGCGGGTGCGCTCCATCGCAATCAAGTCTTTGACGTCGGCCACCACGCACCACAGCAAGGGATCCCGCTGTGGCGAACGGCAAATCTCACAGGGATCCTCCGCTGACCAGTTGAAGCAGATGGAACAGTGCCGAACCGTCTGCTTGGCTTCCAGCAGGGCTTTGGCCAGGGCCTCGATCTCGCCGGCAGGCCGGTTGATCAAGTGGAGAGCTAGGCGCTGAGCGGTTTTGGAGCCAATGCCGGGCAGCCGTTGCAGCTCTTCGATGAGGCGAGCCAAGGGGCGAGTGTACATACAGAGTTAAGCAAGCGGGGTTAAGCAAGTGGGGCTCAACCCAGTCCCAACCCCGGCAGACTGATGTTTCCGGTCAGCTCTTCCATGCGTTTGCGCATCGTCTCAGCAGATTGGGTGTAGGCGTTCACCATTGCTGTCAGGAGCAAGTCTTCTACCACATCCACCGACTCCTGGAGCACTTGGGGATCCAGAGAGACTTTGAGAGGTTCTTGGTTGCCGTTGACCGTCACTTTCACCAGCCCATTGCCGGCTTCGCCGACGATCTCCATCTCCTCTAGCTCTTTTTGCAGCCTTTGGGCGCCATCGCGCACCTCTTGGGCTTTCTTGAGCGCTTCTTGGATTTTGCCGAAGGGGCCAAAGCCTCGAGTCATGGGATCCTCTCTTGGGTTATCCAGATACTGCTGTTCTACTCTACCCGTTTCCCCATCGCCGGTAAAAGCACTCGAAAGTTCAGGCCAGAAGTGCTCCGCACCGCTAAGGCGACCGGCCTTCCTTAGGTTGCCCTTAACTCTGGCAGATTATCCTCACAAGAGAAGCCAAAGATCGACTCAAAAGCCCATCTGCTCATCAGCGTTTGCTGTCCGGAGGTGCCATGGCCCAACTGTTGCAGGATCCCCGATCTCAAGTAGCCCAGCCCAGTTCAACTCGGGTGGAGCCTTCTCCCTGGCGTTGGCGGCGCTGGATCCCGGAGCGTTGGTATGTGCATTTGGGCCTGGTGCTGGCCTGCTTGGTTCTGGGATTTCCGGTGTTGTACGCCCTGCTCGTGAGCACCCAGAACAATGCCGAGGTGTTCCGCTATCAATTGACCTTTGGCTCCTCTTTTGCCTTCAACTGGCATCAGGTGATGGTGGCGCGGCACTTGGGCCACTACATGGTCAACAGCACCATCGTGGCGGTGGCGATCACCGTGGGCAAGACGGTTTTGTCGCTGCTAGCCGGGCTGGCCTTTGTGTACTTCCGCTTTCCCGGCAAAGGGCTGGCCTTCGGCTTTGTGCTGATCACGCTGATGATGCCCACCGAAATCTTGATTATTGCCCTGCTGCGATTGGTCACCAACTTGGGCTGGGGATCCACCTACTACGCTTTAATCGTGCCCTTTCTGGCCAGCGCCACGGCCACGTTTTTGTTCCGCCAGCATTTTTCCAACATCCCCCGCGAGCTGGCGGAGGCGGCCCAACTGGACGGGGCCAACCCGCTGCAATTTCTCACCCAGGTGCTGATCCCCTTGAGCTGGAACGCCATCGGGGCGCAGGCGGTGATTCACTTCGTTTACGCTTGGAATATGTACCTGTGGCCCCGCTTGATCGTGCAAGGCCGAGAGCGACAAGTGGTGCAGGTGGGGCTGCAATCCCTGCTCAATCTGGATAGCTCGGCCTCCTATGGCCCCATGATGCTGGGAGCGATCATCGCCAGTATCCCGCCGCTGCTGGTGTTCATTGTCCTGCAAAAGCCCTTCATGAGCGGGTTAGCCCTCAATCGCGACAAGTAAGCCCTTAGGTTCCCTTTCATGCCCAGAGATCTACGCCGTTTTATTGCTCTGCTGGAATCCCGTGGTCAGCTCCGCCGCATTTCGGCAGAAGTGGATCCGGATCTGGAAATTGCCGAGATTGCCGATCGCCTCTTGGCCTGCGGGGGGCCGGCGCTGCTGTTTGAGCGGGTGAAGGGATCCTCAATGCCGCTGCTCATCAACACCCTGGGCACGGTGGAGCGCATTTGCTGGGCTTTGGGAATGGAGCAGCCTCAGGATCTGGAGGAACTGGGGAAAAAGCTGGCCCTGCTCTACCAGCCACGGCCCCCCAAAACCTTTGCCCAGGCGGTGGAGTTGGGACAGGCGCTGCTTAGCGTCTTCAAAGCGAGACCCAGCCGGGATCTGATCCCTCCCTGTCAGCAGGTGGTGCTGCGGGGAGAGGAAGTGGATCTCACCCAATTGCCCCTGTTGCGGGTCTACCCCGGCGATGCCGGACGGGTGCTGACCTTGGGCCTGATGGTCACCAAAGACCCGGAAAACGGGATCCCCAACGTGGGGGTGTACCGCCTGCAGTTGCAAAGCCGCAACACCATGACGGTGCAATGGCTGTCGGTGCGGGGGGCGACTCGGCATCTACGCAAAGCGGCGGCCCTGGGCCAAAAGTTGGAGGTGGCGGTGGCGGTGGGGGTGGATCCGGTGGTGATTCTGGCGGCGGCCACACCTCTGCCGGTGGATCTGTCGGAGTGGCTGTTTGCCGGTCTCTACGCCGGAGAAGGGTTGCACCTGGCCCAGTGCAAAACGGTGGATCTGCAGGTGCCGGCTCATGCTGAGATCGTTTTGGAGGGCACCATCACCCCTGGGGAAGTGGCCCCCGACGGGCCTGCCGGGGATCACATCGGCTACTATGGCCCCCGCAACGAGCAGGCCCCTCTGATTCGCTTCCACTGCTTGACCCACCGCCGGGATCCCATCTACCTCACCACCTTCAGCGGCAAGCCCCCCAAAGAAAACGACATGATGGCGCTGGCCCTGAACCGCATCTACACCCCCATCCTCAGGCAGCAGGTGCCGGAGATTGTAGATTTCTTTTTGCCGATGGAGGCGCTGGGCTACAAAGCAGCCATCCTCTCCATCGACAAGGCCTACCCTGGCCAGGCGCGGCGGGCGGCTTTGGCTTTTTGGAGCGCCCTGCCCCAATTTAGCTACACCAAGTTTGTGATCGTGGTGGACAAGGATATCAATGTGCGGGATCCACGGCAGGTGCTCTGGTGTCTGTGTTCGCGGGTGGATCCGCAGCGGGATGTGTTTATTCTGGCGGACAACCCCTTTGACACCTTGGACTTTGCCACCGAAAAACGGGGTCTGGGGGGCAAGATGGGCATTGATGCCACCACCAAAATTCCCCCAGAAACCGATGCTCCCTGGCGGGATCCCCTCACTCCGGATCCAGAAGTAGCCCGCCTGGTGGATCGCCGCTGGGCGGAGTACGGCTTGGCGGATCTCAATTGGCAGCCGGCGGATCCCCGCCTGTTTGGATACGATCTCTAGGCCCGCAGGGCCTCAATGGGATCCAGTTGCGCCGCTTTGCGGGCCGGGAAAATGCCAAAGACTAGCCCAATCCCAGTGGACAGGGAGAACGCCACTCCCACTGCCACCCCATCGACTTGGGTGGCCAAGGGGGTGAACACCTGCACCGCCACCAGCAGGCCGCTGCTGAGGAGGATCCCGAGCACCCCCCCGGTCACGGCAATGAAAATCGCTTCGGCGGCAAACTGCTGCAAAATCTGCCGGCTATCCGCCCCAATCGCCTTGCGCAGCCCGATCTCATGGGTGCGTTCCGCAACCGAGATAAGCATCACATTCATGATCCCCACCCCTCCCACCAGCAGGGAGAGGGCCGCCGTGCCCGTCAGCAGCACCCGCAACAGGCTCAAAATCCTGGCCGACCCATCCAGGAGCACTTTCTGGTTGCGGATGATGAAGTCATCTTCTCCCACCAATTGGTGCCGCTGGCGCAGCAGGTTGCGGATTTGGAACTCGGCAGCAGGCAGATCGGCTTCAGAGCGGGCCGAGACGAAAATCGCCGTCAGCTCTGTGCCGTAGGGGGAACGCCGCCCGACCAACCGATTGGCCACCACGTCCACCGGCAGAAACACTCCGGCATCGCTGTTGCCAAACACCGTCGGCTTCGAGCGCAAAGTGCCGATCACCTCGAAAGGCAAATTGTTCAGTAGGACGGTCTCCCCAATGGCAGCGGCAGGATCCAGGCCGAACAACTGGCTGGCGGCATCGCTGCCCAGCACCACCACCGGGCGCTGTTCCTCGATATCCGAGGGCAAGAGGAAGCGGCCTGCCTCGATCTCTAAGTTCAAGACCGACAAATACTCCGGCCAAGTGCCGGTGGCCTCGTAGCGGCGATCCACTCCACCTCGCACCGCGCGCACATTGGTGCCCAGGCTGGGGACAGCTGCTGACACGGCAGGCACTTCCGCCGCAATAGCCCGTACATCCTCCAAGGTGAGGGGGCGGATGTTGCCGGCATCAGCTAGGCCCAAGTTGGCCGAAAAGACGATCAGCAAGTTGGTGCCCAGAGAGCGAAATTGATCCACTGCCATCTCTTGGGCAGCATAGCCAAATCCGGCAATGGCCACCACCGCCGCATTGCCGATGAGGATCCCGAGCATGCTCAGCCCGGTGCGCAGGCGATGTCGTCGCACCATTTGCCAGGCCATTTTGGCCGCCGTTGCCAGGCTCATGGCTGTTGCTCCGCTCTTTTAATCAAAGTCTCTAGGTTCACCCCAGGAGGCAGGGCAGTAAAGACCCGATCCCCTGCCTGCAGACCAGAGAGGATTTGGGTAACTCCACCCTGAGTGATGCCCGTTTCCACGCGGCGATAGACAGGTTGCCGGCTTTGGGGATCCAGCAGGAGCACGCCTTCCTGGCTTTCCTCCCGGAGGATAGCCACTGAGGGCACCGTCAGAGCCTGAGGCTGGGGATCCCCAATGAAATCCACCGAAACAGTCATGCCGGTGCGCAAAAAGTCGGCCCCAGGCTCCGGTTCAACGAAGACCCGAAAGACGGTTACCTCTCGCACCACCACGGTAGCAGGCGCAATCCGCTTCACCCGCCCCTGCACCAGGCGGTCGGGGTAGGCCAGGGAGCGGATCTCCACCGGCTGACCCACCCGCACCTGGGCAATCTGGGCTTCTGGCACTTCTGCCCGCACCTCAATTCCCTGAGCCAGCGCCAAAATGGAACTGGAAGAAGCTGCGGTGGCATCGGAAGCTGCTGTTGTGGGAGCTACAAAGGATCCCACCTCGGCAAAGCGCTGCACCACCACACCGGAAAAGGGGGCGCGGACTTCGGTGTCAGCCAACCGGGATTGCCGTTGGGCCAGCTCGGCTTGTGCCTGGGCAATTTGGGCTTGAATTTGCTGTAGGGTTTCCGGGCGGCTCCCCAGTTGCAATCGCTCCAACTCCTGTTGAGCAGCTCGCAAATCCGCTTGCGCTTGTTCCAGGCGGGCCGAGCGTTGATCCAGCTCGCTGCGGGCTACCACCCCCGCCTGCACCAGGGCCTGGATGCGCTCTAACTCCCTCTGAGCCAAGTCCACCTGCGACCGGGCAGCATCCACCCTGGCCTGGGCCGCCGCGATCACCTGGGGGCGCTCTCCGGCCTGTTGCTCCGCTAGACGGGCTTGCAGCTCTTGAATGCGGGCTTGGGCTTGGCGAATGCCACTGGCGAGATCGCCGTAGTCCATCCGGGCCAATAACTGCCCTGCCACCACTTCATCTCCCTGATCCACCAACAGTTCCGCCAGGCGACCCGACTCGCGAGGGCTGACATTCACCTGGCGGAGCGGCTGCACCTGGCCGCTCACCCGCAGGCGTTGGGTCAGATCCACCACTTGAACCGGTACCGTCAATCTTTCCAGCCGTTCTGCCCTCTGCTGCTGCAGCTGACGCTGGATCAGGAGACCGCTGCCCCCTAGGCCGGCCAACAGCAAGCCCAAGAGCATCCAACCGAAGGGAAATCTCTTGGGGCGGGGTTTGCTCTGGGGCAGAGGCTGATCTGCAGGCCTGGGAGTAGACAGGGATCCCGTCTTGGGCTCATCGGTGTGCAGGATCACAAAAGTCTCCCGTTTGTAACAAAAGCTTTATCTTTGTCTAGCCTATTGGAAAAATGGGGGAAGCGTAAACACAGTCTCCCACCTCTTGAGCTCTATGTCGGCCAGCTCTGTACAAAAAACAGCGACGATTGTTACCATGGTTAACTGCCGGTAGCGCGGGAAGGCCATGAACGTTCGCATCAACGCTGAGGAGATCATCCGCTCCATTGAAGCTGCCCAGATGAAGCCGGATCTGCCGGAGATTCGGGTTGGGGATCAGGTACGGGTGGGAGTTCGCATTCAAGAGGGGGGCAAGGAGCGGGTACAAGCCTTTGAGGGCACGGTCATTGCCATGCGCCACTCCGGCATTAACCGCACCATCACGGTGCGCAAGGTTTTCCAGGGAATCGGCGTGGAGCGGGTTTTCCTCATTCACTCCCCGCGCATCGAGTCGATTCAGGTGCTGCGGCGGGGTAAAGTGCGTCGGGCCAAGCTGTTCTATTTGCGGGATCGGGTGGGCAAAGCCACTCGCATCAAGGCTAAGGCAGAGAGCCCAGATAGTTGAGGAACAGCTCCTCTGAAAATTAGGTGTACCTGCTACACTGGGTAAGCGGGTGTAACCTTTGGCCAATGCGTCCTTAGTTCAGTTGGTAGAACGTCGGTCTCCAAAACCGGATGTCGGGGGTTCGAGTCCTCCAGGGCGCGCTAACCATCAGACCCCCTGCGGCGATGGCTTCAGGTGGGGACACCCCATCCAAGGTGGTTTTTGCAGCCATGAAGTCCGTCAGTGTACCCAACCTACTCCCTGCGCTGCTGCTGGGGCTGCTGTTTTGGCTAGGGATCCCTATCTGGCCTGGATCGGGTGTGGTGGCAACGGCAGCGAGCAACAGGGTAGATCACGAGATCGATCGACTGTTTGAGGAGGCCTTTGCGGCTACTCAGAGGGGAGATTTTGCCCGGGCGGAAGCCCTGTGGACTCAACTGTTGCAGATCCAGCCTGATAATCCAGCCCTGTGGAGCAACCGGGGCAATGCCCGTGTCAGCCAGCACCAACTGCAGGCAGCTCTGGAGGATTACGCTGAGGCCATTCGTTTGGCCCCTGAGGCGCCGGATCCCTATCTAAATCGAGGAACTGCTCTGGAGGGGCTGGGGCGGTGGCAGGAGGCGATTGCAGACTACGAACGAGTGTTGCAGTTGGATCCCAACGATGCGGCGGCCTACAACAACCGCGGCAATGCGGAAGCAGGGCTGGGCCAATGGCAACAGGCTTTGGCCGACTACCGCCGCGCCACAGAATTGGCTCCCGACTACGCCTTCGCTCAGGCCAACTATGCTCTGAGCCTCTACCAGGTGGGTGAAACAGAAGCTGCCCTGCGCTTGATGCGGGCTCTGGTGCGCAAGTACCCGAAGTTTCCAGATATGCGGGCTGCTCTCAGCGCCATTCTTTGGGCGCAGGGTCGCCAGGGAGAGGCTGAAAGTCACTGGGTGGCTGTGCAAGGACTGGATCCCCGCTACGCCGACCTGGAATGGGTGAAAACCGTCCGCCGTTGGCCACCGGCAATGGTGGCAGCTCTGGAGCGTTTCCTTTCTCTCAAGTAGTGAGGCTTACGATTGCGGCGGAGGCACTCTGGGTCTTGACTCTGCGCATTGACGAAACAGTTGCTGGGGATCCCCGCAGCCAGAGTCTCAGGTTACATCCTGTCTGGGGGGATGGAGATTGCTAGATTGGGATCAAGCCGAGGGCGGATTCCAGCAGCAGGCTTAACCCAGAGCCAAGAGAGCGCAGAGGGATCCCAAAGGCTTTCAGCGAGCTGTGAAAAAAACTGTGTAAGGGATTGCTTCCTGCGACACCTTTTCGCCTTTTTCTTCGTCTGTTTTAGACCTATCGCGGCGCGTGGTATCAACGTGAGTGCAATGGCTTGTTTCTCTCGCTCTTCTTCCTTCCTCCCCGATTGGAGAGGGGGGCTGCGAAGTCACTGGAGCTGGGCAGGGCTGTTGCTCGTGGTTCTGCAGATTGGGCAACCCGCCGTGGCTCAGACGGAAACCCGAGTTTGGAGCGGAACCGGCCAAATTTTGAGCGGCCAGGGGCAGGGGGCGACGGTGCAATTGATCTTGGAAACGGGTGGCGGGCGTATCTGGAGCCAATCGGGGCCGGCTTTGGATGCACCCTTTTCCGGCGGCCATATTTCGGTAACCAGCGGTGATGGCACCTGGCAAATCCAATCGCAAGGGGATCAGTTGTTGGTTACCTTTTACCGCGGCGAGCAGATCATCCGCTGGCAACTGCGGCCCATGGGCGAGATCCCCAGCTCTTCCCCTTCTGCGCCATCCAGCTCCCTGAGCAGTGACTCCGCCCAGCCCGTAGCGCTGCCCGTCCAAGAGCTGGTGATTCCAGTACTGAAGAATTTGCCCGGTACCCCCTGAGGGATCCCTGCCCCGCCGGTTCTCGACCCATGAAACCTGGTGCGTTGGCCGCTGGGGCTATCAAACCTGTGGCCACTGGAATGGGCTGGGATGATTTTGGGGGCGGTGGGCCTGGGGATCCTATCCCATCGGCAGTTAGCCCGCCTGTTGTTTAGCTGAGCAGCGGGACACAGGGCAGGGGCAGTTGAGCTGCTGCCGCCGCATCCAGCAACCACAGCAGCCGTCCTCTGGGGTTTACGCGCTGGCAGGGTAGGTGGGCCTCGGTGGTCAGCGCCTCTTTCACGATGGGGGCTTTGTTCGCTCCGGTTACCAGGAACACCACCTGGGCTGCTTGGTTCAGAACAGGATAGGTCAAGGTTAGACGCGGCTCCTGCCCTTTTTGCCCCACCGTCACCCAGCGGTGCTGCACCTGCAGAGCGGCGGTGTCGGGAAATAGAGAAGCTGTGTGGCCGTCTTCCCCCACCCCCAGCCATACCAGGTCGAGAGAAGGGCACTCTGCACCGAAAATCTGCCGTAGGGTGGCCTCGTATTCGGCAGCATCGCGAAGGGGATCCCCCGCTTGGGTAGGCATGGGGAAAACTTGAGCTGCCGGGATCCCGATCTGCTGCAGCAGGGTTTCTCGTACCATGCGGTAGTTGCTTTCAGGGTGATCCGGGGGAACATAGCGCTCATCCCCCCAGAACAGCCAGGTTTGTTGCCAAGGGATCCCTGGGGTTTGGGCCAGGGCAGCATACAGCTTCTTGGGGGTGCTCCCTCCCGCCAAGGCCACCGTAAAGCGTCCCCGCTCGCGAATGGCAGCGGCTGACCGAGCTTGCCAAATCTCGATGGCCCGTTGGATTAAGACGGGGCCCTCCGGAAAGATCTCCAACTGGAATCCCTGCATACACCGAAGCCCTACTGCCGACCTATGCTGGGTCAGCCGACCTGCACCAACACTTTACCGAAGGGATCCCCTAAGCGGGGCAAACACTAGGAAGCCACCGCCAGCTCTTTGGCTTCTGCCCGAATTTGCTCGTAGAGGGCGCGCAGCTTCAGGCCCACGATGATCTGAATCAGACCAGAGCCATTGCGGGATCCCGGGTATTCCGGGTGCTTGCGCAACAGTTCCGTCAGCTCGCCATAGTAGCGGGTGGACAAGTTGCTCAGGTGGTTCTCGATGTAGATGACCTCTTCCAGCTTGTCGAAGGTGCCGTCGATCTCCAGAATCGAAACCGGGTGCTCGAAGTAGGTGGAAGGGCCATAGTGGAGGCGGATCCCTGGATAGGAACAAGTCAGCTTTTTGCCGCAGGGGATCCAATCAATGGTGGAGCCTTCGTCAAAGAGATAAACATGGTCGAAGTACTTCACCCCTTCCCGCTGGATCAGCCGCACCCGCAATACCTTGTGCTCTGGATCCAGCTCCGGCAACAACTGGGTAGGCAAAACCTCAATGACGGCATCGGCGTACTGCTTCTGCACATCGACATAGGCTTCAAAGTCCGGGCGGCGAGCCTCGATTGAGCGCAACACATCTTCGTAGGTGTGGCCCCGCTCCGCCATGTCCCGCTTCACTTTCCAAGCAATCTTGATCTCTGGGGCCAGATCCAAGTACACCTTGAAGTCCAGCAGCTGGCGCACCCGCTCGTCATACATGGGATGCAGCCCCTCCAGGACGATGATGCGGTTGGGCTCCACCAGCTCCGGCGGGTCAATCATCCCCGTCTCGTGGTTGTAGATGGGCTTCATCACGCTTTGGCCGTTCTTGAGCGCCTTGGCCTGCTCGTACATCAGGTCGAAGTTGTTGGCGCGGGGATCCAGCGCCGTGATGCCCTTCTCTTTGCGCTGGTAGCGATCCAAGGAGTGATAGTCATCCAGACAGATGGTGGTAATCAGATCCCGGCCAAATAGATCCCCCAGCCGGCGTAAAAAGGTGGACTTGCCACAGCCAGAATCTCCGGCGACACCAATCATCACAACACGATCAGGACTGCTTGCCATGGGAACTCCTTGGGGACGGGCAGGGCAAAACTGAGAAAAAGGCTCTAGAAAGTTACCAACTGTTACGGTCTTACATGATACCAAATAAAGCCGTTACATCACAAGCCGCTGGCAGGCCAGAGAGGTGGGCACCCTAAGCAACAATTTAACAAAAAATCCATATTTTTGGCCGATGAGCTTGGCCGGGATTATTTTTCCGGGGTTGCCGCTCTCAGGACGGCCTGGGGGGCTGGCGAAGGTCGTCTGCTTCTCCTCTGACAAGTTCCATTTGAGCAGCCGGGCTGCTGTGGTGTTTGCTATTTTGCTATATGTAAACTCATTTCCTCCCAGTGCCAGGAGCAGATCGCAGGTATGGTTGCCAGCGCAGAAAAGCGAGAGGTTGTCGTCAATCTGTATCGTCCCAACGCACCGTTGATCGGCCACTGCGTGGAGACCTACTCCATTGTCGGTGAAGGAGCACCCGGACTGACTAAGCACATTGTGCTCAGCTTGCCGGATCCCAACTACCGCTACCTAGAAGGGCAAAGCGTCGGCATCATTCCTCCTGGTGAAGATGCCAAGGGCAAACCCCATAAGCCCCGCCTTTACTCGATCGCTTCCACTCGCTTTGGCGATGATGGCGAGGGGCGCACCGTCTCTTTGAGCGTGAAGCGGGCCGAATATGTCGATAGAGAGACAGGCCAGCCGGGGGTGGGGGTCTGCTCCGGCTTCCTCACCGATTTGAAGGCAGGCGACGAGGTGATGATCACGGGGCCATCGGGGAAAACCTTCCTACTGCCCGAAGATGAGAACGCCAACCTGATTTTGATCGCCACCGGCACCGGCATTGCTCCTTTTCGCGCTTTCATCAAGCACCTGTTTGAAGAGGATCCCAACTATCAGGGCAAGATCTGGCTGTTCTTTGGGGTGCCCACCACTTCCACCTTGCTCTACCACGGGGATCTGGAGGCCTGGAAAGCCCAGTACGGGGATCGCTTCCGCGTCGATTACGCCATCAGCCGCGAGCAACAGACCCCCGATGGCAAGAAAATGTACGTGCAAAACCGCATGGCCGAATACGGTGCCGAGCTGTGGGACATGCTGCAACAGCCCAACACCTACACCTACATCTGCGGCCTCAAGGGGATGGAGGACGGGATCAACAACGTCATGGGGCCTTTGGCCGAACAAGCCGGTCAGGATTGGAGCAAGTTCCAGAAGGAACTGAAGAAAGCAGACAGGTGGCACGAAGAAACCTACTGATCTCTGCTTGTGATCCCTGCTTGTCGGTTTGTCAGCGCCAATAGGGATCCCGTTCCTTGCTTGAGAGCACTGGCGTGGGGAGTATGTCAAAATGCTTCTATCTCCCAGCGTATGCGCTTTTTTCCCAGGAGCATCGAACCGTGGACGCGCGCTACAATCCCCAGGCCATTGAGAGCAAGTGGCAAGCCCACTGGCGTGAAATTGGGCTGGATCGCACCCCAGAGCTGAAGGACGGGAGCCGCAAATTCTATGCTCTGTCCATGTTCCCCTATCCCAGCGGCAACCTGCACATGGGGCATGTGCGCAATTACACCATCACCGATGTGATTGCCCGCCACAAACGAATGCAGGGATACGCGGTGTTGCACCCGATGGGCTGGGATGCCTTTGGCCTGCCGGCGGAGAATGCCGCCATCGACCGGGGGATCCCGCCGGCCAAGTGGACCTACCAAAACATTGCCCAGATGCGGGATCAGTTGCAGCGGTTGGGCCTGTCCTACGACTGGGAGCGGGAGATCACCACCTGCGCCCCCAACTACTACAAGTGGACGCAGTGGCTCTTCCTGCAATTTTTCAAGGCCGGCCTGGCCTACCAGAAGGAAGCGCCAGTGAACTGGGATCCGGTGGATCAGACGGTGCTGGCCAACGAGCAGGTGGATGCGGAGGGGCGCTCCTGGAGATCCGGTGCCCTGGTGGAAAAGCGCATGCTCAAGCAGTGGTTTTTCAAAATCACCGCCTATGCCGACCAACTGCTGGCGGATCTGGAAAAGCTCTCCGGCTGGCCGGAGCGGGTGCGCACCATGCAGGAGAACTGGATCGGCCAATCGGTGGGGGCTAAGGTGATTTTCAAAACCGAGGCAGGGGACGAGCTGGCAGTGTTCACCACCCGGCCCGATACCCTCTGGGGGGCCACCTTCATGGTGATGTCGCCGGAGCACCCCTTGGTGGACAAGCTCACCACTGCCGAGCAACTGCAGGCCGTCAGAGCCTATCAAGCCCAGGCCGCTGCCCGCAGCGAGATCGAGCGCAGCGCCGAAGACCGGGAAAAAACGGGGGTTTGGACGGGATCCTACGCCATCAACCCCGTCAACCAAGAGCGAATCCCCATCTGGATTGCCGACTATGTGCTGATGGGCTACGGTACGGGGGCCATTATGGCCGTGCCTGCCCACGACCAGCGGGATTTCGAGTTTGCCCGCAAGTTCGGCCTGCCCATCAAGCGGGTGGTGCAGCCGCCGGAGGGTTCCTTATCCTCGACGGATCGCGCCAGCGGGACGGAGTCCTCAGAACTGCAGGCTGCCTGGACGGGGGAAGGGGTGATGATCAACTCTGGCCCCCTAGACGGGATCCCGGTGGGCAAAGGCCCAGGGCAAAGCGTGGAAAGAGCCATCGCCTGGCTGGAAGCCCAGGGGCTGGGGGAAAAGCAGATCAACTACCGCCTGCGGGATTGGCTGATCTCGCGGCAGCGCTACTGGGGTTGTCCCATCCCGGTGATCCATTGTCCCCACTGTGGCATTGTGCCGGTGCCGGAGAAGGATCTGCCGGTGCTCTTGCCGGAGGATGTGGAGCTGACGGGGCGAGGGGGATCCCCGTTGGCCCAGTTGGAGGACTGGGTGAAGGTGAAGTGCCCCACCTGTGGCGCGGAGGCTCGCCGGGAAACCGATACCATGGACACCTTCATCTGCTCGTCGTGGTACTTCCTGCGCTTTAGCGATGCCCGCAACGACCGAGAGATCTTCCGCAAAGACCGGGTGAACGCCTGGCTGCCGGTGGATCAGTACGTGGGCGGCATCGAGCACGCCATCCTGCACCTGCTCTATTCCCGCTTTTTTACCAAGGTGTTGCGGGATCGGGGGCTGCTGGATTTTGACGAGCCGTTCCTGCGTCTGCTCACCCAGGGGATGGTGCAAGGGCGCACTTACTACAACCCCAACAAGTCCGGCAAGGATTGCTGGATCCCGGCAGCTCTGGTGAAGGATCCCGACAACCCCACAGATCCGGAGACCGGCGAACCCCTGGAAGTGATCTATGCCACCATGTCCAAATCCAAGGGCAACGGCGTGGATCCCGAGGAGGTGCTGGCCCACTACGGGGCGGATACGGCCCGCATGTTTATCCTCTTCAAGGCCCCGCCGGAGAAGGATCTGGAGTGGGACGATGCCGATGTGGAGGGGCAATTTCGCTTTCTCAACCGCGTCTGGCGGCAGGTGTACGAGTTTGTCGTTCGCGGTGGCGGGACGGAGTCCTGGCGGGGCAGGGTCTCAGAGCTGTTGCCGGCCAAGGTCGAGGTGGGATCCCTGACCAAGGCGGAAAAAGATCTGCGCCGGGCCATCCACACCGCCATCAAGGAAGTCAGCGAAGATCTGGAAAACGATTATCAATTCAACACCGCCATTGCCGAGCTGATGAAGCTGAGCAATGCTCTGGGGGAGGCCGGGATCCCGGATTCGCCGGTCTATGCAGAGGGGATCCGCACGCTGGTGTTGCTGATGGCGCCTTTTGCCCCCCATATTGCGGAGGAGCTGTGGCAGGCGCTGGGGGGCGCAGACTCGGTGCATCGGCAGTCTTGGCCCAGCTATGACCCGGCAGCGCTGGTGGCCGACACGGTGACCATTGTGATTCAGGTGAACGGCAAATTGCGCGGCTCGTTTGAGGCCCCTGCCGAGGTAACGCCGGAGGAGCAGGAACAGTTGGCCCTTCGGTCAGAAGCAGCGCAGAAATACCTGGAGGGGGCAACACCCAAAAAAGTGGTGGTGGTGCCGAAAAAGCTGGTTAACTTTGTCCTCTAACGGCGGGCCTGGCCAAAATGTTCCGCACTGCTGACACGAACGGGATCGGGGCTTTCACTCGGCGTGGCAGCTCATCGACTTTCCAGGATCGGGCTATGCTGGACTGAGGACTACACCCATCTCCCTGTTGCTATGCGAGACCTTCTGCGCGACATCCTTCGGGACTGCTCTGGCTTTGTGGAACTGCGCTACCACGGCAAGGTGTTTCGCAGCATCACTGCCGAGAAGGGCCGCCTTGAGCGCACCGCGGTTCGTCGCCGTTCCGGAGTGGGGGTGCGGGTGTTGGAGGCCGGCACTTGGGGCTTTGCTGCCACCGGGGATCCCTCGCCGGCTGCCATTCGGGAGGCCATCGCTGAAGCTCGCCGTGCCGCCCAAGCCAGCGCCGACTACCGCAAGCAAAAGCTGGGATCCCTGCCCAGTGTGCGGCTGGCCCAAGGGGAGTTCTGCGAGCCCGGTGTGGAGGAGGTGTTGAACAAACCGCTGGAGGCGAAGATCCAGTTGGCTTTGGAAACCGAGGCGCAGGCCCGGCAGGCCTCTCGCCAAATTAGCTCCGCCAGTTGCACCTACAACGAGATCTACGAGGAAAAAGCCATTGTCACCACCGATGGGGCGGATGTGGCCTTTCGTCTGGTGCGCCCCGAGCTGCGAGTTCAGGCGGTGGCCGAAGCTGCCGGCCAGCTCAGCAGTGGCTCCGAGGCCATTGGGGTAACGGGGGGATGGGATTGCCTGTTCCGCTCGGATCCCTTGCAGATGGCGGAAAAGGCGGCTGCTACCGCTGTTGACTTGTTGTCCGCAGGCTACGCGGAAGGGGGATGGGCCACGGTTATTCTGTCGCCTTCCATCGTGGGGCTATTGGTGCACGAGGCCATTGGCCACACTGTCGAAGCGGATTTTGTCCTGGCGGGTTCTGTGGCTGCCGGCAAGCTGGGGCAGCGGGTGGCCAGCGACTTGGTTACTCTCAAAGACTCCGGCCATTCGGAGTTTATGCCAGGGGCAGGGGGAACCCTTCCTGTGGACGACGAGGGCGTTCCTACCCAAAGCACCACCATCATCCAAAACGGCATTCTGGTCAGCTATCTCCACAACCGCGAAACTGCCGCCCACTTTGGGGTGGAGCCCACCGGCAATGCCCGCGCCTGGGAATACGCCGATGAGCCTTTGATCCGCATGCGCAACACCTTCATCGAGCCCGGATCCCAAACGCTAGAGGAAATCATCGCCAGCACTCCCGATGGCTACTTCCTGGATGGGGCCAGGAACGGGCAGGCGGACTCCACCGGCGAGTTTATGTTTGGGGTAGAGCGGGCCTACCGCATTCGCGATGGCAAGCTGGCGGAGTTGCTGCGCGGTGTCACCATCACCGGCAATGCTTTTGAGGTGCTGCAATCGGTGGATGCCGTCTCGCGGGACTTCCTGTGGGACTTGGGATCCGGCCATTGTGGCAAGGGTCAACCGGCCAAGGTGGATGCAGGCGGCCCCTACATTCGCTGTCGGGCCATTGTGGGCGGACAGCAACCTGTGTAGTTATTCCCTTGGCGCTCCACAGCTAGCCCAGAGGTGAAGCCTACAGCTCGCTCTGTAAAGGGGACTGGCAGGCCAGCTCCAGGACTACCGAAAGCTGCTGGCCAGGAGCTACACAGAAACTCTGTCCTGCCGGCCCGACTGACCGTGGGGGAGTTCACAGAACAGCCAATCCGTCCGCAAAAATTAGGGATCCCCTCACCTGCGGGGATCCCAGATGGGGTACTGGATCAAACCTTAGCGAGGGAAAACCACCTGGGCTCGCAACTCGCCCGGCGGGTTGGCCTGCGTGTGAATGTTGATGTAGTAAGCTCCGGCCAAAAAGCTGGAGACTTGCTCAGGGGTGAGGTTGGCTTCCAGTCGGAAATTCCCCGACTGATTGCCTGGATTCGGCAACATGTTCAAGACAAAGACCACCGGCCCTGTGGCCTGGGCGAAAGATTGTCCTGGCTGCGGCTGAGCAATGTGAATGTGCCCAGGGCCAAAATCAGCAATGGGTAGAAGTGGGGTTGTGAGATTTGTAAAGCTTCCTTAACCGCTGAGAAACAAGACAGCAACCAGGCAAAAGCCGCAAAAAGCCTCGAAAATTGAACGAGGCCGAAGGGCAAAACCGATCAACAACATGGAAAAAGCTCCTCGGTCAGAGAACAGGCCAAATAAGTTACGTATCAGGCCAAGCTTCGGATTCATCTCTGGGTTTAAAAGATGGCAAAATCCCCGCTACCAAGAGACAAAAGCCCCTACCCTGTGGGGGTTGGGGGATGGTGTAGACTGCACGCGGAGCAGAAATCTCTGACCGTACCCATTGGAAGGCATAGCCGGGGAGAGTGTTCACCAAGGCACTTTCCCCAACCTCCGTTCAGGATGGATCCGTTTATCCTCTGGCCGAGGCGGCCAAAGCAGAGTTCATGATCGGCCAGAACCAGTGGGGCCGCATCAGGATGACGGTGTCAATGACGTGGATGATGCCGTTATCGGCTTCGATGTCCGCTTGGATAACGGTGGCGTTATTGACCTCGAAAACGTCCCCTTCGATCAACAAGTCGATGGGGGATCCCTCTACCGAGCCCACACTTTGGTACTTGGCCAAATCTGCCTTTTTCAAGCGGCCGGGCACCACGTGGTAACACAGGATGCGAGTCAGTTGGGGGATATTTTGCACCAGGGTGGTGATGGTGCCAGGAGGCAGCTTGGCAAAAGCCCCATCGGTGGGGGCAAAAACGGTAAAGGGGCCAGGGCTTTTGAGAGTGTCTACCAGGTTTGCCGCTTTAACGGCAGTTACCAAGGTGGAAAAACCCTCAGCAGAGACCGCAATATCGACAATATCGGGCATGGCCGGGATCCTTTTGCTGTGAAGTTGTTGCTAACTGGATTGCTGCTCGAAAGGCTTTGAGATCATTAAAGTTGCCACGGGCTAGCGATAATTCTGATCCTGAATGTAGGCGAGGCGGGCTGCTTCCCGGATCCCATATTCCGGTCGGGTGAAGCGATTGAGTTGTCCCTCAAAATAACGGCGGTTCATCATCAAGTGCCGTGGATTTGGATCATCAAGGGGATACAAGAAAGCGGCCCTTCCCGCCTGAATCACGGCTGAGGTGACGTTGTACATGGAGCGCTGGAAGCTAACCCCCAATTGAATCAGCATGTCCTCTTCGCCGCGGCAATGCTTGCGATAATACTCCACCAAATACTGGGGCAAAAAGTGGTACATATCCTGGTGCAAGAGCGTGGGCGGGATCCCGGCGGTGCCCACCGGAAACTTATCGGCGTAGAGGATCCCGTAGTGAAAGTCCAACTGGTTGGTGGGAACTTCGTTGGCCTGAGCGTTGTAGGACTTGGTGCCGCGGAAAGGAGAGGTGCGATAAAACACGGCCTCTACATAGGGGAAAGCGGCCTCATATAGCCAGGTAAATCCCTTGGATTTGGGCACAATATCGTACCATTCTCCCCGAATGCGCACGCGATGGTAGATGGGTCGTCCGGCAATGGCGAAGATCCCGTTGACCAGAAAGTTCATCGCCTCCGGCACGCTGGTAATTTTGCCTTCATCGTAGAGATCGCTCATCTCAAAAAAGACCGGAGCCATCACCTCCCAAAACAGGCCCAACACCGAGTACATGGTGGCCTGGCGGCACAGCTCCAAAAACATATCGGGGAAGAGCTTGTATAGCCCCATCAACAAGGGGTTGCCCTGGCAATAGGCGCGGATGGCGCGGTCGGCATTTTGCTTGTATTCTTCGGAATCCATGTAGGGATCCAGCAAGCCCCCCATATCCCGGTGCCAGAGCATGGCCCGCATACATTCTTCGGCAAATTCCATGTTGATGCGGTCATGCCAAAGGTGATGCAAAATCCGCGGCAGCTTGCGCTTGAGCTCCCCTTTTTCCATGAACTCCAGCAGTTCCGGGTGGGCCGTAGCGGGGCCGCGCCAAATGCGCAAATCGGCATTATCCCCCGCGTAGTGGTTGGCCAGCTTCAAATATTCTTCGGGAATGATGAACTTAAAAAAGGGCAAGGGATCCACAAACACCTGCTCGGCAATGTAGAGCAGATCGCGCCAGTAAAAGTCCATCGGCACCGCATAGGCTTTGTAGAGGCCGATAATTTGCATCAGGTTTTCCGGCGTATCCGGCAGCATCGATCCCCCAGCCTCCAAGCGGTGGACTACATCCGCAAAAGGGTGGGTAGAAGGGGGAAGCTTGCGGGTTGTAAGGGTTGTCGTCATGGAAGAAGTCTCCAACTCTTCAAAAGTCCTGGCTCCATAGGGGGCATCTGCTGGGATCTCAATTCCTGGGAGTTTCCCGCTTGCCTGGATCGGCTCCAGAGAGGGTGATGGGGGCAAGGTCACCGGCTGATGCCAGGATAAGCGTTTGCGCTTGAGCCACCTGGGTGGATAGGGTAAACGCCAAGGGTTGTGGCCATTTCACCAGGCTCATGGGCTGGATCCCAAACCAAACGATCAAGGCCGTCAAAATCAGCCCCGGGATCCGCTCCCAGCCGTGCACGCGTGGGTAGTAGGCGGTACGGTTGTCCAATTTGCCAAAGCAGGTGCGGTTTAGCAAAATCACGAAGTACACCGCCGTCAAACCGGTGCCACAGATGCTGATCAAAGTCGGCAAAGGAAAATCCTGATAGCTGCCCTGGAAGATCAAAAACTCCGCCACAAAGCCCACCAGGCCAGGGATCCCGGCGCTGGCCATCCCCCCCAAGATGAGCAGAGCACTCACCGTGGGCAAGCCCCGCAAGGGGTTGAGCAGGCCGTTGAGCACATCCAGATCGCGGGTTCCCACTTTGCGCTCCACCAAGCCCACCAAATCGAACAGCAGCGCCAAGATGAGACCGTGAGAGACCATCTGAACCATCGCCCCGGTCAGGCTAATGGGGGTGGCTGCCGCCATGCCCAGCAAGATGTAGCCCATGTGGCCAATGGAGCTGTAGGCCACCATGCGCTTGATGTCTTTTTGGGCGATGGCTGCCAAAGCCCCGGACAACACGGCAATGGCTCCCCACCAGGCTAGGATCCCGCCCAGGTCGGCCCAAGCTTGGGGAAACAACTGCAGCCCAAAGCGAAACAGACCGTACGTGCCTAACTTGGAGAGGATCCCTCCCAGGAGGATGGCCACTGGCGGCGACGACTCCCCGTATGCATCAGGCAACCAGGTGTGGAAGGGGATCAGCGGCATCTTAATGCCGAAAGCCACGATCAAGGCCAACAGCGTCAAGGTCTGGGCAACAGGGCTGAGAGAGGTGATGCGGATCTCCAGCAGCTCAAAGCTATGGGGATCCCCCAGCCAGTAGATGGCCAAAAAGGCCCCCAACAGAAAGATGGCGGAAACGGCGGTGTAAATCAAAAACTTGATGGCAGCATAATCCCGCTTGGGGCTGCCCCAAATGGAGATGAGCAGGTAGATCGGGATCAGCACCAGCTCGTAAAACAAGAAGAACAAAAGCAGGTTCTGGGCAACAAAAGCCCCGTTGACCGACCCGCTCATGAACAAAATGCAGCCGTATAAGAGGTTGGGCCGCTTCACCTCTGGCTCAGCTGTCAGCACCGCAATCAGCGTGAGCAGCCCATTCAAAGCCACCATCAGCAGGGAAAACCCGTCCAGGCCCAGGGAGTAGCTCAGCCCAATTGCCGGGATCCAATCCCACCGCTGCACCCACTGCAGCCCTTCCGCTTGCAGGTCAAAGTTGGCAAACAGCAGCAGCGAGATCCCCAGCAGGATCCCGGCCAAGGCCACCGCCGGCTTTCGCCCCCCCAAGCCTAAGAACAGGAGCAGGGATCCCAAGATCGGCAACACAATCAAGGCACTCAGCATGGTCTTTTCCCTCTTTATCTAAGGACTCCGTCCCGCTACCTTGCCCAAGCCTAGAGAATCAGCCAGCCCAGCAGGGCCACCCCCACCACAATCGTCAGCACGTAGGCTTGCAACTGGCCAGAGGTGGTGTATTTCAAAACCTGTCCACCCGCCAATACCGCCAAGCTGGTCAAATTTACCAAGCCGTCTACCACATAGCGGTCGAACAAGGCTGTAACCTCAGAGATGATGCGTACCGCAAACACCACACTGGCCCGGTAGAGCTTGGGGGTGTAGAAGTCGTTGGCCAACAAATCCTGCCAGTCGGCCAAGAAGGCCCAGTCCACCGGCTGCCGCTGCGGACGCAGATACAGCCAGGCTCCCAAGGCAATGCCTGTCAAGCTGGAGCCCGTCATTACCCCAACAGGGATCCCTTCCAGAGCGGGAATCAGACCTAGTGCCGATAGGATCATGGGCATGTGCAGCGTTACCCCCATCATGGCGGTGCTGGGCAACATCATCGGCCAATGCACCTCTGGCGAGCGCTCGCTCATCTGCTGCGGTTTGCCCCCCCAAACAAGGCCAAATACCCGCGTTAGCCCCAGCGCCGTCACCGCATTGGTAACCAGCACAACTGCCGCCCACAACCCCTGCCCCGGTTGCACCAACTGCTGCCAGAGATCCGTCAGCACCCAAAAGGAGCCGAAGGGAGGCAAAGCGATGATTCCAGCCATCCCGGTCAAGAAGCACAGCCCCGAGATAGGGCGCCGCGACCACAAGCCTCCTAGATAGCGCAGATCCTGGGTAATGCTGTTCCAGATCACCATGCCCAGCGCCATCACCAACAGGGCCATCGCGGGCGCATAGGTCAGCAGCAACCCATAGGCTTGCTGGGGATGACCGGTGCCCACCGCCACAAAGATCAAGCCCATGTAGGCGCTCACCAGATAAGACAGGGCCCGCTTGGCATCGATCTGGGCCAAGGCCACTAGGGATCCCCCCACCGCTGTCAAGCCGCCGATGGTTAGCATCACCCTTAGCACTGTTGGGGAAAGCTCGTAGAGGGGTTGCAGGCGAATCAACACCCAGGCCCCTGTGCCCACCACCACCGCATTGCGCAAGATCGTCGAGGGGATCGGCCCTTCCATCGCCTCATCCAGCCACAGGTGCAGAGGAAATTGGGCACACTTGCCTACGGGGCCGGCCAGCAACCCCAGCCCTACCAGGGCCAGCAGGGTGGGATCCACAGTGACAGATCCTGCCTGCACCGCCTCTGCCCAGGCCGCCAAATCCTCAAACTCCCAGGAGCCGGTCAGGGGATAGATGGCGATTACCCCCATCAAGAGCAACAGGTCGCCGATGCGCTTGGTTAAAAAAGCATCCCGCGCTCCCGTCACCACCAGCGATTGGTTGAACCAAAAGCCCACCAACAGGTAAGTGCCCAGGGTCAAAATCTCCAGGATCACGTAGCTGAAAAAGAGGGAGTCGCACAAAGCCAAGGCACACATCCCCCCCTCAAACAGGCCCAGCAGGGAGAAAAACCGCGCCCAGCCCCAGTCCATTTCCATGTAGCCAAAGCCGTAGATCTGGGCCACCAGGTTCAGCCCCGTCACCACAGCGCAGGCCCCCAGAGTTACCGATGACACCTGCAGCGGCAGCTCTAACATCAGATCCCCCACCTGTAGCCAGGGCAACCGAATGACCTGCGCCGGCTGATCCCAAATCGCCACCAGCGCTCCCACACTGTGAAGGAAAGCCACTAAGGTCAGCAGGGCATTCAAATAACCTGCCGGACGTGGTCCCGTGCGCCGGGTGATTCCTGGGGACCAGATCAGCGCTCCCGCCCACGCCACCAAGGCGTAGAGGGGAATCAGCCATGCAGTTGTGACCAGCCCGTTCAAGCTCATAATCCTCCTTCGGCCAGGGATCTTGGCCAAACTGGAACACTTGCTGAGATCCTGTAAAAAATCTTAAGCAGCATCTTAGCTGCGAACTAGGATAGATAAAAATTGAACTTCTCGATGAAAGCTATAGACTTTTGTCTATAGCTTAAGAAGGAGCAACAGCATAACCTCTGTTGTTGTCACCACTCCCCTCTCCAAAGCGTGGATGGGAATAAACTCCTTGGGAACTCAGGATCCCCGGCTGCGCAGATACCGTGAATGGCTCTATGACATCCCCGAAGTTCTGCTGCCCTACTTCCGGTCTTCGATAGGCTAACGCAAGCAGGATCCCATTCACCTCTTCATCCCAAGGCTACCATCGTAAGTCCCTGTGAAATTGCCAAGAAGATGAAGATTGAGAACAACGACCTAGAAGGGCGTTTTGACTTTGGGTTGCTTGACCTTCAGCTCGCGAATCCGTTTCAACATCTTCTGGAAATACTCCGCTAGGTAGTCCTCAAGAGAGGTCAGAGAGGCCAGTTCAATCCCCAGGGTTTCGCATACAGGCGTCATATCGGCGTGCATGGGTTCTTTGGCAGCAATCACCTCGGCGAAGGCCAGCCGGTCGGCAATGTTCCAGCTCCACTGAAAAAACTGCGCCACCTTGCGCGCCCCTCGCAGTAATCCCAGCGGCATGGTGCTGACTTTGGCCTTTTTGCCGGAGAGCTGCTCGCACAAGGCAATGACTTCTCGAGCCGTCCAAGCCTTGGGCCCCACCAAGGGAAAGATTTGCTGCTTGGCAGCTTCTACAGTGAGAGCTCGCACCGCAAACCGGGCTGCATCTAGGGTGTCTAGGTAGGCCGTTGGCATGCCCTCGCCGGTTACCCAGACGATTTGTTCTTCCAAGATGGGGATGGCGTACTGGCCAATCAACCCCTGCATAAAGCCCGCTGGCCGGAAAATGGTGTAGGGCATCTGGGATCCAACCAAATACTTCTCAATGTGATGCTTGAAATTCATCAGGGGCACATTGGGATACTCGTGGTGGGCGCCCATGATGGAGAAAAAGATAAAATGCCCTACCTGGGCAGCCCGTGCCGCATTGATCAGGGCAACTTTGCCATCCCAGTCCACCTGACGGGCGCTGAGGGTATCGGTCACCCGCACCGTGGCACAGTCGATCACCGCCTCGATGCCTTCCATCGCGGAGTTGAGGGTGCTGGGCTGAAGCAGGTTTCCCACCTTCAGGTGAGCGCCCCATTCACTTAAGAAAGCAGCCTTTGCCGGATTTCGCACCAGACAGGTAACTTGGTGTCCCTCTTCGATGGCTCGGCGTACCACTTGACGGCCCAGCGTTCCCGTCGCCCCCACAACCAGCACGTTCATAAAATTATCATTTCTTAACCTTAGGCTTAGTCTATCAGACCAGCGCAACTCCCGACACAACCTTAGAGGCAGCAACAAACCAATGGGGATCCTCTGCCAAGCCGGCTTTGAGGGATCCCCAAAGTTGGGTACTGAAGCGTCTAGCTGGCCAGCTCGTTCATGCGTTGCGCCAGGGTAAAGTCCAGTTCTGTAATGCCCCCGGCATCGTGGGTGGTGAGATCCACCCGCACGCGGTTGTAGACATTGGTCCATTCGGGATGGTGCCCCATGCTCTCGGCCACCAAGGCCACACTGCTCATCCAGCCAAAGGCTTCGACAAAGGAGCGAAACTGAAATTGACGATGCAGCTTCCCATCCTGCAAAGACCAGCCCGGCAGATTTTCCAGCTTGGCTTGGATCTCGGCTTCACTGAGTTTGACAGGTCTGGACATGGGCTTTCCCTCCAGTCTTTGCCACCGCTTTCATCAAAAGAGCAACTGAGAGCGGATCCCAGCTTATTTACAAAACTTCATAACCTTTTGGTTCTGCCACGCCAGCGGCGCCGAGGGGTTTGTACAGCCAGTAGCCTTGCACGGAGAAATGGGCCCGCTTGTAGAAATTGAGGGCAGCCTGGTTATGGCGATAAACCTGCAGGGTGATGGCCGCCAGCTGCTGCTGGGATCCCCAGCGTTCCACCTGTTGCATCAAAGCTCTGCCCAGGCCCTGCCGGCGATGGGCGGGATCCACCCAGAGCAGAAAAATGTAGGCTACCCGCCGATGGGTGGCTTGATCGGTGGAGATGCCGGCCCAAACACAGCCCACCGGCTCTGCAGTTTCTTCTTTCAAGATCCACCAGCAGGGGGTGCGGGGTGGGTCGAAGAGGCGATCCAGCGTCTCTTCTAGGTGATCCCAGTTGCTTTGCTCTGGAAAAGATTCCTGCAACGTGGCCTGCAATCCTCGTCGCACCCAGGGCCGATCCCAGGCTGAACCGATGCGCCAACGATAACCCACAGGCAGAGGGATCCCTTGTTCAGCCATCCTCAGGCATTTGCAGAAAGGGCCACAGGCGTCGCTTCTTCTAGAGGGGCAGGCTGGGCCATATCCTCCGGCAGAAACGAGCGAATGCTCACCACCACCAGGGTAAACAGAAACACCAGCAGGATGAGAGCGGGAAAGATATATTGCCGCAAGATGTTCATATTTCTACATAACCTTGGTCTCTACAGCATAGCGTGCAGAGGGGAATCCCTAGGCAGCTTTTCGGAAATCTCCTCGGTTTTTCTTCTCCTGATCTCCATCTCAGCCCCTATCGACTGACCCTGGGGGATCCCATGCGTCAATAAGGTGAGAAAGTGTAGCCTACGATTCCAAAGTGAGGTTGGCTGTGCATTAAGGTCGAGCGTAGTTGTGGGTCATCCGCCCCACCTGATCCCACTGCTGCGCGACGCGAGCGGAGAATCCATGAGCACCCCCAATCGCCCCTTGAAGACCCTTGGGATCCCTCCCAATGCCTGGGCCGTGAATGCCGAAATGGCCGACCTCACCCGTCCGCCCTTGGATCCCCGGCCCATCCTGCTACCCACCTCCAGCAAAACCCTGCGCTTGGATCTGGCCAAGGCGGCGTTGTTGGTGATCGACATGCAAAACGACTTTTGTCATCCCGACGGTTGGCTGGCCAGCATTGGCGTCGATGTTACACCTGCACGGGCTCCCATCGGCCCTCTAAAAGCCCTGCTGCCCCGCCTGCGACAAGCTCAAGTGCCGATTGTGTGGGTGAACTGGGGCAATCGCCCTGACTTGCTCAACATCAGCGCCGGCTTGCGACATGTGTACAACCCCACCGGAGAGGGAGTAGGGCTGGGGGATCCCTTGCCTAAGAACGGGTCTTTGGTCCTCACGCGGGGCAGTTGGGGCGCTGCTGTGGTGGAGGAACTGGAGGTCAAGCCCGAGGATATCTGGGTGGATAAGTTCCGCATGAGCGGCTTTTGGGATACCCCTCTCGATAGCATTCTCAGAAACCTGGGGCGCACCACCCTCTTTTTTGCCGGCGTGAACATCGACCAGTGCGTCATGACCACGCTGCAAGATGCCAATTTCCTCGGCTACGACTGCATTTTGCTGGAAGACTGCGCCGCCACCACCTCTCCTGAATACTGTTTGCTAGCTACCCTCTACAACGTCAAGCAGTGCTTTGGCTTTGTCGCCTCCTCCTCAGATTTGCTCGCGGCTCTCCCCTGTTAGCACTTGCCCACTATTCACCCCTCATCTCTTGAGCGGAGGATCCGGATGCAAACGCTTTCCCGCTGCGTGATTCCAATTGTTAAAACCCCTGCCGATTATCAGGCTTTTCGCATCAGCCCCCACGATACCAATCGCCTGGCCATCGTGTTCGATCCTTCTCATGCTCAGATTTCTCTAACCTTTTGTGTGGAGATCTTCGATGAGGGAGGCAAAACCCCTCCAAATCGCCATCAAATGGCTGTGGAAATGTTTTTTGTTCTCAAGGGGGAAGGCCTGGCCATTTGCGATGGAAAAGCGGCCCCCATCAAAACTGGAGATAGCATTCTGGTACCGCCGACCGGTGTACATGAAATCCACAATACCGGCCCAGGCCGCCTCTACGCCCTCTGCTTCATGGTGCCCAACGAAGATTTTGCCGAGCTCATCCGCTCCGGCACTCCTGCGGACTTGGATGAGGAGGATTTGCAGGTGCTGTCGGGGGGCTGGAGAAGGGCATTTGCTGAGGCTTAGGCCTCAATGGCTCTGGGAGCTGTAGAGGTTGGAAGTCAGGGGTACTGATACATTTACGCTGAACACTGCTGAACATCACTGTTCAACTATGCAGCGATAGCATTCTGTTTGTTTCCAAACAGAATGGCGGTATCCCG
>NZ_JBSSCZ010000031.1:0-36660 GCF_054060215.1 Thermostichus sp. OS-CIW-30
CTTGGCTCATAAGTTCATTGTACTTCATCAAAGCGCATTCCTCCCGACACCGACCCTACGGGTACAGTGCGGGGCTCCTGCGATTTCTAGCTGAAGGGACAGGATCGCGCATCCAGGGTTCTCGAATAGCGATGGGACTTGTCGGGATCCCATCTAGAATAGGCGACAACCGGGCGAGAGAGGAGGTGAGCTGGCGGGTGACCTTCGCCCAGTGGCTGGGGCTAGGGGCGCTGTTGGGCCTGCTAGTTCTGCTTTGGCAGATCCGGCAGATCCTGCTGTTGGTGTTCGCGGCCATTGTGTTGGCAGTAGCATTGGATACCTTGGCCCAGATCCCACAGCGCTACGGCTTTCGGCGTGGCCCCTCAATTGTCATCACCAGTTTGACGGTTTTGGTGGCCGCGATCTTGGTGGGGCTAATCGTGGTGCCCCCCCTGGCGGAGCAGTTGCGGCGGCTGTTTACCGATGGGGTGCCCGCCGGGATCGTTCAGGCCCAGCGACTGTTCGAGAGCTTGATCCTCTCTTTGCCGACGGATATTGAGCTGCCGACGCTGCGGGAATTGGCCAATAGCTTGGTGCCCCAGGCCACCGAGTTGGTGCGACAGGTGCGCGACTTTTTCTCCGAGTCCTTCACTGCCTTTTTTGGCACCCTGCTCAACCTATTGTTTGTAATCATCCTCACCATCTTGTTGTTGGCGGATCCCCAAGCCTACAGCCGCGCTTTTGTCTCGGTTTTCCCGGCCTTTTACCGTCCCCGCATTCGCTACATCCTCAAGCGCTGTGAGCTGGCGCTGCGAGGGTGGCTGATGGGGATCCTGTTTACCAGCACCTTGGTGATGCTGCTGAGTGGGATCGGGCTGTGGATTTTGGGGGTGCCCCTGATCTTGGCCAATGCGGTGCTGGCGGGATTGTTCAACTTCATCCCCAACATCGGCCCAACCCTGAGCGTGGTGGCCCCCATGCTGGTAGCCCTCACGGATGCCCCTTGGAAGTCCTTGGCGGTGCTGGGACTGTATATCCTGATCCAGCAGTTGGAAAGCAGCGTCTTCACCCCGATCGTCATGTCCCGACAGGTGTCGCTCCTGCCCGCCCTAACCCTAGTAGCTCAAGTTACTTCAGCCTTTTTCTTTGGGGTGCTGGGCCTGTTCCTGGCCGTGCCTTTGGCGGCAATCCTGCAGGTGTGGATTCAGGAGGTGCTAATTCGGGATGTCCTGGATCCCTGGCAGGGATCCCGATTGCGGCCCTTGCTCAGGTTGGAAAGTGGAGAGAATGGGATCCAGAGCTCCACCCAGGCGGAAAACCAGGATCCCATTCCGCGACCGCAATCGGTGCGAGAAGGTTGAGGGGGCAATGCTCCTGACTTGGCTCAACCCCATCAGCTTAGCCACACGACCGGCCCTTCCATTGGGCAGGAATCGACGTTCTCCCCACGGCTAGAGCCGGGGGATTCTTTCCCGTCGCTCCACGCTCCTCGCGCTTGACCGGTGTGAGAACGCGACAACTGGCAACTGCGCACCCAGGCAGAGCGGCATCGGGGAAACAGTGAGGCCCACGGCCCGCTGTGCGAAGGGCATTCTATCAACTTTCTATCAACTCAAGGACTCCGTCCCGCTATTGCTCACCTGGCAAGGTTGGACTGTGGAGTCCCGGCGGGAAAAGCCGCAACCCCTGCTGTCGCACCCGCCGCTCCTGGAAGGGAATGGGGGTCACGCGCGGCAAAGGCGTAGCCACAGGCTGGGGAGTTGAAGTGGGCACAGCTTGCGGAGAGGGCTCTGGGCTGGGCTCAGGCGTAAGCTCAGGTTCGGGAGTGGCTACTACGGGCGGTGGCGTTGGAACAGCCGGGATCCCCTCTGGTGTCGGACGGGGGCGGCCCAGTTGAAAGCGCGGCTGGCGACGAGGTACAGGTGTGGGCGTCGCCTCTGGCGTTGGCGTTGAGGTGGGAGTTGGCTCCGGCGTTGGACTTGGTGTTGGAGTCGGGGTGGGCGTCAGTGTTGGGGTGGGTGTGGGTTCTGGAGTCGGGGTGGGCGTCAGTGTTGGGGTGGGTGTGGGTTCTGGAGTCGGGGTGGGCGTCAGCGTTGGGGTGGGCGTGGGTTCTGGAGTCGGTGTAGGTGTGGGGGTCGGACTTGGTGTTGGAGTCGGGGTGGGCGTCAGCGTTGGGGTGGGCGTGGGTTCCGGAGTCGGCGTGGGTGTGGGCTGCGGCTGCACAATGGCGAGGGCCTCTTCGGCTTTTAGCTCCCCCCGAACCAGCTTGGAGAGGGTATCTTGGCCGCCAGGGGTGTAGGTGATCTCGCGGGCGGCGCTGTTGAACACATTGCGGATGGGATCCCCTTTGCTGTCCACCAGTTCCAGCACCATCACATTGCGACCGGGCCTGAAGCCCTTCAGATAAAAAGACTCCCAGCGATCCAGCAGGCCAGATTGGCCGTTGAGGGTGTAGCGGATCCGCCAGTCCCGTGGCAAGTCACTCAACAGGCTCTCCCGCACCGGGGCATTGGCCAGCCAGAAATCCACCAAGATTGGCTCGGCCCCGTAGCTGCCTGTGGGGCGGTTGTAGGTGAGCAGGGGCAGTTGCGGCTGTGGCACGTACTCGGGGGTGGGAGCTAGCACGTGGAAGCTAACCTGGGCATAGGCTTCAGAGTTTTTGAAGCTCTCGTGCCAGGGTTTGCCGGCAAACACCCGCAGAGTATGGGATCCCGGCTCCAAATCCTTGAAAACGAGGGGAGCATCGGCATCGTAATGGGCGATGTAGGGCCGGTTGTCCAGCACCACGTGCAGATGAGGGCCGAGACCCAATTGCGGATCTTGGAAAAGCGGATACCCTTGCACCGCGAAGCGAACGGTTACCTGCCGCTCTGGCAACACCTCACCTGGCTTGGGGCTGAGGATCTGAACTTGCGGGCGACAATACTGCAAATGGGCATCCAGCTTGGCAATCTCCGGGGGAACCGGCACGCGCTCTAGCTGGGGAAGCTGTTCCTGCGGGGGTTTAGGCGGGGATCCCCCACAAGAGGCCAAAACGAGGGCGGTCAACAGACAGATCCACCATCTCAACAACCCCCACCTTCTCAACCTGGCATTTCCCGCGTGTTCTTGCATGAGCCTTACATCCCAATGCTCTTTGTATCCTGCCGAGCCGCAGACAAGCCATCCCCACATTACCAGCATGTGTCCTTTGGGGAAGATCCCTTCCCCCGCCCTAGAATGGGATCAACTGGCCTGGCTCAAGCCGGGTCGGAGACACTTTTGAGGTCGTGTATGGCTCTGTTGGCGATAACAGCTCTTGCGGGCATGGATCTGGCCCAGTGGCAAGCTCTGCTCAACAACGTGGCGTTTGCCATTTCTCTGGGGGCCATGCTGTTCTACTGGGGTGGGGCAGCTTTTCCCCAGATGCAGCTTTTGGCCGAATTGGGCCTAGCGGGGATGATCGGGGCAAACTTGACGATGGCCGCCCTGTTGACGGCCCGCTGGATCGATGCAGGCTACTTCCCCTTGAGTAATCTGTACGAGTCTTTGTTTTTCCTGGCCTGGGGGATCACCGCTTTGCACCTGCTGGCCCTCCACTGGAGCCGCAGCCGCTGGGTGGGGGTCATGACTGCCCCAGTTGTAACCGGGATCGTAGCCTTTGCTGCCTTGGTGCTGCCGGAAGATATGCAGGTGGCCCAGCCCCTCGTGCCGGCTTTGCAATCCAACTGGCTGATGATGCACGTGACTGTGATGTTGCTGGCCTACGCGGCGCTGCTGGTGGGATCCCTTCTCTCCATCAGCTTTCTCATCGTCACTCGCGGTCAGGAAGTGCATCTCAAGGGCAACTCCCTCGGCCTGCAATTTCGCCCTCCCCAACCCCAAACCCATCCCGAATGGGCGGAAGCCACCCTGCCTTCCCCGGCTTCAGAACTGGCCTATGCCGGCCTCCGCTCCCCCCGTCCTGCCCCCTCGTCGGCTGAACTCCCCCCCCAACCGGCCCCCGAAGGGATCCCCTGGCAACGGCTGAGCCTGGCAGAAATCTTGGACAACACCAGCTACCGGCTGATCGGGCTGGGGTTCCCCCTGCTCACCATCGGCATTATTGCCGGCGCCGTTTGGGCCAACGAAGCCTGGGGTACCTACTGGAGCTGGGATCCGAAAGAAACCTGGGCCTTGATTACCTGGTTGGTCTTTGCCGCCTATTTGCATGCCCGCATCACCAAAGGCTGGCAAGGCAGACGCCCCGCCCTCTTGGCCAGCTTGGGTTTTGGAGTGGTTTGGGTATGTTATCTGGGGGTGAACTTTCTGGGCAAAGGCTTACACAGTTATGGCTGGTTTTTCTGAGGGAATTTTTCTCAAAAACCGGCCCGAGTTTATGGGTATTCTGGTGCTGGCAAGCCGTAGTGGATCCCTTCGAGGAGAAAAACGATGCGACTGTTCAACTACCTGATCTTGTTTTCAGCCCTCCTGGCCATTGCCCTCTTTGCCATGCAAAACGCCACCCCGGTCACGGTTACTTTTGCCCCTGGCGTCAGCATCGAAAGCCCTCTGGTGATGGAACTTCTGGCTGCTGCTGGGATTGGGGCCGCCCTCGCCTGGCTGTATAGCCTCTGGATGCGCGTACAGTTCAGCATCGAAGCCCGGGAAAAAAATCGGCAACTGCAGGAGAAGGAGGTCACCATCACCGAACTCAAGGAAATGGTGGTGGAGCTGGAAGCCAAAGTGAAGCAACTGCCTCCCAGCAAGCGTGCCGAACCCCAAGAGGACATCCAGGATGTGAAAGAAGTGGCCACCGAGGGATCCCCTGCCTAAAATCCCCAGGTTGACCCACAGGCCGTTGAGGTAGAATTGAACTTCTACTTGCCCCTCTCCCTAGCTCATACTTCCTATGCAGGTTATCCAAGAAAAACGCCCTGGCAGCCGGGTTGGCCTCAAAATCGTGGTAGAAGCCGACCGGGTGAAGCGCTCCTACGAAAAAACCTTGCGTCAACTGGAGCAGAATATCCAAATTCCGGGATTCCGCAAGGGCAAGGCCCCCCGCAATCTTGTTGTGCGGCAGGTGGGCCGCGAGCGCATCCTGGCCAGTGCTGTCGATGACCTAATCAACGAGGCCATTCAACAGGCTTTCAAGGAAGCTCAGCTCACCCCCATCAGTCGGTTCGAGCTGGATGATGAGGTGGGGCAGCTCTTGGCTCAGTTCAACCCCGAAGCAGACTTCAGCTTCTCAGGATATGTTGAGGTGTACCCCGAAGCCCGCGTTGGCCAATACAAAGGGCTGACCGTTACGGCAACCCGTGTTGACGTCAAGCCTGAGCAAATTGACCAGCTCATCGACCGATGGCGGGATCAGCGGGCCACCCTCTTGCCGGTAGAAGATCGGCCTGCTCAGTTGGGGGATGTGGTGGTGATCGATTTTGCAGCCCGCGATGCAGAAGGCAATCCCCTCGACGAGATGACCACCCAGGACTTCCAGCTGGAACTCAAGGAAGACAACTTCATCCCCGGTTTTGTGGCGGGCATCGTGGGCATGCAGCTCGACGAAACCAAGGAGATCGCAGCCACCTTCCCCGACGACTACTTCAGAAAAGAGTTGGCCGGGAAAACGGTTACCTTCATCGTCTGCCTGAGGGAGATCAAGGCCAAAGAGCTGCCCGAATTGGATGATGCCTTTGTGCAAGAGATCAGCAGCTTCCAAACGGTAGCCGAGTTGCGGGAACACCTGCAAAAGCGCCTTGAACAGGATGCCCTGACACAATCTGAGGAGAACCTCGAAACCGCCATCCTCAACGCCATCCTGGAAACCACCGAGGTGGATCTGCCCGAGACCCTAGTCGAGCAGGAAACGACGCAACTGCTATCCCAAAGCCTTCACTCGCTGCAACAGCAGCAAGGGGTCACGCCAGGCGAGATCCGCAAGCTCCTGTCCCAACTGCCGCCTGAAACCCTCAACCAGTTGATGGAGCGCCACCGACCCGAAGCCATCAACCGGCTGCGGCGCACCTTGGCCCTGAGTGCCATCGTTCGGCAAGAGCAAATTGCCGTAGGTTCCACGGAGTTGGACGTGGAGGTGGAAGAGGTGATGGCGGCCTATGCCCAGCAAGGCCAAAAGCTGGATCGGGAACGAGTACGCCAAGCCGTCTATGAAGGCTTGCTGACCAACAAGGTGATGGCCTGGCTGAAGTCGCAAACTACGGTCAACTGGGTCGATGACGAGGGAAATCCAACCCAGGCACCTACTTCTTTGGCAGGCTCGGAGGAGAAGGTTGAAGTGCCAGAGGCCGAGTTTGAGGCCGATGAGCCAGAAGCAGAGGTATCCGGGATCCCTGAGGCAATTGAATCCTCATCAGAGACGGCTACGGGGGCGGAAACGGATGGAGAAGCTGCAGCTGCGGAAGCCGAGCCAGCTACAGAAAAGGCTGTAGAAGCATCCCCTGCTGAAACCGTCTCAGCCTCTGCGGCAGAGGCAACGCTCCCAGTTGAGGAGAAAGCGGCAGAGACCGCTACAGAGATCCCGGCAGCAGAAAAGCCCAAGCCGAGCAAAAAGGACAAAAAAGGCAAGTGAATGCGCTGGGGATTTTCTGGCTGAGGGCATTTCCTTCAAAAGCAAGGGGGCGCAGCCCCTAGTGTTCCAAGTCGCAAAAAATAGATATCTACCACTGCTGGCAGTGGCAAAGGGGAGCGTTTAGGGTTTATCCTATTCGCAACATCTGCAAGAGGGCAGGCTGCCATGAAGGGATTTGCGCGCGCAATTGGGGCTTGGGGGATCCTCACCCTGATCGCCGGGATCTCGCCCGGCAGCGCTGTGGGCCAATCGGCCTTGCCTCCTGTGCCCATCATGCCCTCGGATCCCCAAGGTTCGTTTCCCGATCCAGGGATCCCGGCAGCCCCTTCCCCTCCCCGTGAGCCGGTCGGGCTGGATCTCCGCCATCTGGTGGGATTGTTCATCAACGAGTCTTGGGGGGCGGGCAACCAAGCTGCCGCAG
This sequence comes from Thermostichus sp. OS-CIW-30, assembly GCF_054060215.1. Classification (NCBI taxonomy): domain Bacteria; kingdom Bacillati; phylum Cyanobacteriota; class Cyanophyceae; order Thermostichales; family Thermostichaceae; genus Thermostichus; species Thermostichus sp. OS-CIW-30. The sequence goes on from NZ_JBSSCZ010000031.1 coordinate 6,945, forward strand.
TCAGTTACAACGACCTCTACACCCGCCTGTTGGCCCGAAGCTACGGGGATCCCCGCCCCCCCATTGAGGTGGAGTACGAGTTCATTCAAGAGATCCTGCGGGAGTATGGGGATCCCGCCGATCGTTTCTGGGATCCGCAAGCTTTCAAGGACTTGCTCAACCGTCCCCGTCCTCCCGTACAAGCCCGCGGGATCGGCCCGCGCCAGGTTTACTTGGCTGTGCCGGATCTCACCCCGGCCACAGCTCAGCAGATCCGCCAAACCCTCTACACCCAAGACTACAGCCAGGGCATTGTCCTCGACCTGCGCGGCTCGGTGGGCTACGACCCCCAAGTGGTGGCCGATGTGGCGCGCCTGTTTTTGCCCCGCTCCGTCCAGCCGCTGCTGATTACCGAAGACCGATTCGGGCAGCCCACCCTCTGGAACAGCGAAAATCTGCCCATTGCCGCCGGGATCCCGTTGGCCGTTCTGGTGGATGGCAACACCCGCCAGGGGGCCACCCTCCTGGCTGCCCAGTTGGGAGCCAGCGGCAGCACCCTCATTTTGGGGCAGCCCACCCAGGGCAGCGAACGACAAACCCGCTTCTTTGCCCTTCCCTCCGGCGCGGCGGTGGAACTGGCCGTGGCCACCTGGAAAACAGGGGATGGTCGCTCTTTGGAGCGGGGTCTGGTGCCCTTGCAGACCGTGGAAGGAGATGACAATGCTTGGCTGAATGCCGGCCTGCAAGCGCTGGCCTTGCCCCCCCGGCGACCTGCCCTGCCCCCACGGCCTACAGTGCTGGTGCAAGAGGGTCGAGTCGGTCGCTTTGAGCTGGGCATGGATACCCGCAACGTGGATACCCACCTGCTGGGCAATGTCGATCAGATCCCAGCGGCCTCTGGAGCCAATGTGTTTCAGCCCAACAGCGACTTGAAGATCTTTTACCTACAAGACTACATCCTCTTCACCTACCGTCATCCGGGCATTGTGGATAGCTTTTTCGCCAACCGCATCTACACCACCCACCCGGAAGCCATGACCGGCGAAGGGATCCGCATCGGCTCCACCTATTCGGAAGTGATCGCCGTTTACGGCGGGCCCGGCGAGAACGGCTACAACGAGGTGGTACCCTATCCCAAGGGAAGCCGAGAATATCTGCGCGACGACCGCTACTACGTCAACTACGATGCCCTGGGCCTGGCCTTTGCCTTTGAGGTGGGATCCAACCAGGTCACGGCCATTGGCCTGTTCAAGCCGGGGAGCTGAAGGCGAGGGCAACTGGGGAATCTCTGTTGGCTTGCCAGAGGGTTCGGGGATCCCGCCCATCTCCACGTTGTCCCCTGCCGGAGAAAAGTTAATCGATTGTTAATCTTTTTGTCCTGATCTCTCAACATCGCCCGGAGCGATGCGGTAGATTAGTGCAGCAACCCCCGCAAAGGGGATTTTTTGTGCCATCTACGGACTGTAGGAGAAGCTCTTGGCAAACGTCGTGGTTGTCGGTGCCCAGTGGGGCGATGAAGGAAAAGGGAAGATCACCGACCTCCTCAGTGAAAAGGCCCATGTGGTCGTCCGCTATCAAGGTGGGGTGAATGCAGGGCATACCCTGGTGGTGGGGGGCCAAACCTTCAAGCTACACTTGATCCCCTCTGGCATTCTCTACCCCGACAAACGCTGCATCATCGCCAGCGGCACGGTGATCGATCCCGAGGTTCTGCTGGCCGAGATCGACCAACTGCATCAATTGGGCATTTCCACCGACAACCTGTTCATTGCCGAAACAGCCCACGTTACCCTGCCCTACCACCGGGTCATTGACATCGCAGAAGAGGAGCGGCGTGGCATTTACCGGCTGGGCACCACCGGCCGGGGCATTGGCCCCACCTATGCCGACAAGGCCGAGCGCATGGGCATTCGCGTCGTGGACTTGATGTACCCTGACCAGCTGCGGGAGCGCCTCAGTTGGGCCATTCCCTACAAAAATGTCTTGCTGGAAAAGATCTATAACTTGCCGCCCTTGGATCCCGAGCCAATTATCGAGCAATACCTGGCCTATGCCGAGCGGCTGCGCCCCTATGTTACCGACGCTGCTCTGCTTCTCACCCAAGCCATCGAAGATCGGGAGAACATCCTGTTTGAAGGGGCTCAAGGCACCCTGTTGGATCTCGACTACGGCACCTACCCCTACGTCACCTCCTCCCATCCCATTGCCGGTGGCGCTTGTATTGGCGCTGGGATCGGCCCCACCAGCATTGACCGGGTGATCGGGGTGGCCAAAGCCTACACCACCCGCGTTGGCGAAGGCCCTTTCCCCACCGAGCTCAAAGATGAGATCGGGGCGTACCTGGGGGCAACCGGTGCTGAATTTGGCACCACCACAGGGCGACAACGGCGCTGCGGCTGGTTTGACGGGGTAATTGGGCGCTACGCGGTGCGAATCAATGGCCTAGACTGCCTGGCCATCACCAAACTGGATGTGCTGGATGGCTTGGATGAGATCAAGGTGTGCGTGGCCTACGAGTACCAGGGGCGGGAAATTCGTCACTTTCCCAGCGATGCCCGGGTTTTCGCCCAGTGCAAACCCATCTACGAAACCCTGCCGGGCTGGAAATGTTCCACCAAAGATTGCCGCTCCATCCAAGACTTGCCCCCCGAAGCCCATGATTACCTGAAGTTTTTGGCACAGTTGATGCAGGTGCCGATTGCCATTGTTTCTCTGGGGGCCAGCCGCGACCAGACGATTATCGTCGAGGATCCCATCCACGGCCCCAAGCGGGCCCTTCTCTACCCCAATGGTGGCAAGCGCGCCCACGCCCTCATGCCCGACTGAGTGGGCTCAAGAACAATTGGGAACAAGGGCAATCATAGGGCAATCATTAACAATGTAGTGATCAAATGCTCAGTAATGATCAATGTGAGTTAAGTTATGGTCATTTCAGGTTAGGGTGAAACGCCTAAGCTACGGAGAAAAGCCTTCCGGCCCTGTGCGTTCAACGTCTTAGGTGTGGATGCAGTGTCCTAGTTTATAGTCATTTAAGAGGGAATAAAACTGTTCCGTTGTCTTGCTTCCCAGCTCCTCACTGCCGAGCGAATAGGAAGCGTCTTAATCTAACTTGAAATGAATCTAATGGTTTGAGAAAAACAATATTGCCGCAGTTGGGCCAGTTCTACCTCACTGAGATCTTGCCACTGGCCAGGAGCAAGCCCCGCCAGAGAGAGAGGCCCCAGTCCAACCCGAACCAACCGCAAAGTTGGGATCCCAACGGCGGCAGTCATGCGGCGCACCTGGCGATTGCGACCCTCCCGCAGCGTCAGTTCCAGCCAGGTGGTGGGGATGGAGCGGCGAAAGCGAATGGGGGGATCCCGTGGCGGCAGGGTGGGTTCCTCAGCCAAGACCTTAACCTGGGCCGGGCGCGTTTTTCGCCCTTGGATGATCAGCCCCTGTTGCAACTGTTGCAGGGCTTGGGGGGTGGGGATCCCTTCCACCTGAACCCAGTAGATGCGCTCATGGCCGAACTTGGGATCGATCAAGCGGGCATTGAGGCGACCATCATCGGTCAGCAGGAGCAGCCCTTCGCTGTCGCGATCCAGTCGCCCCACCGGATAAACCCTGGGCACCGGGATAAAAGACTGGAGGGTGGGCCGTCCCTCTCGGTCGGTGAATTGGGTGAGCACGCCATAGGGCTTGTAGAACTTGAGATAGCGCATGACACACAAAACAACAAAACTGTGAACCCAACCTTTCCAATCTTTAAGATTTGGCAGAAGGATTTGGCAGAGCGGCTTCAACGGTAAGATCAAGCCTTAAGGAGCAATATCCCTCCATCGCCAGCAGCGTTTGACGGGGCTCACCCCATGACCATAGACAACAACTTACTCTGGGTTTTGGTTGGAACAGCAGGGCTCTCTCTCCTCAGCCTGGTGTACGTGCTGGTGGATGAGGGCAACAAACGTCGCCGCTACGAACAGCAAAAGGAAAAAGAAGCTGCTCAGCCACCTGCGGTTGTTCCTGCAGAAGAAGCCGGGATCCCAGCTGCACCTCCTCCTTCTGCTCCTGAACCTGTTGCTGCTCAGCCCGCTTCAGCGCCACACACTGCTGACGGGTTCCCAGAAGCGTCGCGTAGCGATGACGAGGAGCCAGAAACCTCCCCGGAAGCGGTTCGCGCCAGCAGGACAGAGTCCTTACCCAGCCCTGAGGACTCTGCTCTCCCCAAGGAGCCGGATACAGGGCCTGACCCCGCAGAGGAAATGCCGAAAGATACCCCATAACAGTTTTTTTCGGTTCTGGGGAAGTTCTGGGGATAGATGGGATCCCCATCCCGCAAGAGGGGAGCTTCATGCCCTCATCAGGGTTTGCTCTCCGTAGCGCAGCATCATCTCCAAAGCCGCGAGACGGTTGCCCCAAACTTGAACTCGATAGGGGTTGCGCAGAGATTCCAGCCGCATCCAAGTGGCAAGATTGGTTTTCAAGTTGCCCAGTTGCTGACGGGCTTGTTCCAGGGCTTCCGGGGTGGGATCCGCTGCCAAGGCCGCCAGGGATCCCTGCACCCGCTCTATTTGCTCCATCCATTGGCTGTGCTCCCACAACCCCAACCGTTTCTGCTCGAGCAAAAACATCAACTCCTGCCGCAGCGCCTGGAAGCGATCCCGAACAGCCCCAAAGGGATCCCGATAGGGAATGCGAGTCGAGGCAATGGCGGAGGACCTGAGGATGGCTTCCAGCTCTGGGGTAAGCTGCCGCACCGAGAATAAAGCAAACCCCCCGGTGGGCAAATCCCGCACCACCTGCAGTTGATCCAAGAACTCGACGGGCGGCAAGTTCAACAAATTAAGGCTGGGGACGAAGAGGGTGGAGAAGCGGCTGACAATTTCCAAATTGGGCTGCACCAGTTGCGCCAAACGCCGTGTATTGCCCGCATAGGTGAGGGGGATCAACAGATCCAGCTCCCCTGCCTGGATCCACTCTTCCCAGTTCTGCTGCAGCCTTTGCAGGCGCTCCTGCTTGGGCAGAGCATAGACAGCTGCCGAGAGGATCACGCGCGGGTTGAGGGAGCGGGCGGTGCGGGCAATGGCCTCCACCACCTCGTTCACCTGCTGGGTGCGGTAGCGGGTCCACAACTGCCAGAGGGAGCGATCCCTCAAGGGATCCAACTCCAGCGGATCGACGCCGGACAACTGCTGAAACCCCTGACGAGCGGCCCGACCGAAGCCAAACACCTGGCGGCTGGCAGCGTTTTGGAAGGGATAGCGGATGTAGTCCAGGTGGATCCCGTCTACCTGGTAGTCTTGCACTAGCTCGCGGGTAAGAGCCAGGAGATAGCTGCGCACCTGCGGATTGGCTGGGTCTAGCCAGGTTTCCGGCTGCCCGCGCGGGAACAGACGGCCACGATTGTCCAGATTGGCCCAATCGGGGTGAGCCGTCAGCACCGGGCCGATGTAGTCTTGGGGCAAGTTGATCTCCGGCAGCAGATTGTGGCGGGTGTTGCCCACCGCAAGAGTCCAAATCCAAGCGTGCAATTCGAGGCCCCGCTCATGAGCCAAGCGCACCGCCGCCCGCAAGGGATCCCAGCCACGGGTGAGGGGGTTCTGTTGGGGGGCGACGCGGCTGGGATGAATGGCAAAGCCAGCATTCATCGTCTCGAAAAAGACGGTGTTGAGGCCAGCCTGAGCCAGGCGATCGAAAATCTGAGCCAGCCCTGCCTCAGAGCCTGCCTCGACAATGGTGCTCCGATCCAGCCAAATGGCCCGTACCTCAGACAAAGCCGTCAACCGATCCACCGGGTAGTGGGCCCACAGATCCGCCCGTGCCTGTTCAAAAGCCTGCCGCGCCTGCTCGTATTGCCCTGCCTCCACCCAGGCCGGTAGCTGTTGCAACACGCTGCGGGCTTGCTCCAAAATGGGCTTGTACTCGGCTGCTTCTACCCCCCCTTGAGTGGCCCGAGCCAGCAACAGGGATCCCTCTACCCGACCCAGCAAGCTCCCCAGCTCTTGGCGCATGGCCAGCAACTCCAGGGTGTTGATGGTGCTCCGCACCGCTGGCAAAGGGGATGGGGTGGCAGCAGCCTGTCTGAGGGCAGCGAAACGGCCTTGGGCCCGGCGCAGAGCCGCTTGCAACCACTCCCGATCCAACTGCGCCGTCTCCTCGGGAAACTCCCCCCAACGCCAACCCAGGTACACACTCTGGCGGCTGGCAATCACCGCATAGGCATTGTCCCCCATGTCCACCTCTTCCCAGACGGCCACCAGACGACTTTCCGGGCCGGTGGGCAAGAGGGCTCCCCCGGCAACCACAAAGTGCTCCGCACCGCTGGCGCGATCGGCCGCCTGAACGCTGCGGGCCCATGCTTCAGCAAACTCTGTCAGGCGCACCGTACTGGCCAGAGGAATATCTCCGCTCCAGTAGGCGCCAATCAGGCTGCGTAAGGGATCCCGTGCCTCAGCAGGGATTTCCAGCGGGCCGCTGACGATCAACTGACCCCCTTCCTGTTGCATCCATTCGGCGAGAGCATGGGCTTGAGCAACGGTTAGGCGATTCACGTTTGGCAAAAAGACTGTGCTGCGCCCCCGCAAACCTGCTGGCTCGATCCCGTCGATCACCTGGTAGCTGAGGCCGCTCTGCTGCAGTTGCCGCTCGATATTGGCCCAGTTCTGCCCTGGCAAGCGTACCACCGTCAGAAAGTGCTCCGCAGCGGGGACAGCGCTTTGGCCGTGGGCAACCGGGGATCCCGTCCAAACCAGCAGACCCACCCAGAGGAAACCCAGACAAACTGCCAGGGGCTTGAAGGATCTTAAGATGAAGCCCCAGAAACGATCCCTCACCATCCCAGACCAGCCTGCTTGAGGACTCCGTCCCGCCAAAGGACTGGGGAACCGAACCGCCAACAGCATTGGATCTCCTTTCTTTGAAGACCATCCGTCAGGAGCGCGGATATGAACCTGCACCCGCCCAGACCATTCAACATTATTCAATTCAACAATGATGTTGGTGAGGATCCCTGCCAGTGGAAGGGGGAAATCCCCAGGCGGCGCTAGGGCAGGCGAGGGATCCCGTTGCTTGTCCAGGTTGAGAAATAGGGCTTATTTTGGAGTGTGACATACTCCCGCACTCATGCTGACGCAAAGCGCTCCGCGCCGCTAACGCGAAAAGGACGTTTCCTGCGCTTGAGGACTACGTCCCGCTGACGCGAAAAGAACGGGATGCCCCACCGCCCTGTGCTTGATGTTGATGGCCGCATGGTGGTCGCGCTCTAGTTCTAGCCCACAATGGGAACAAGAATGCCACCTGTCTTGAACCGCTTTCGGTACTCTTTGACCGCACCGAGAGCAGTTTTGACTGCTGCCGTTGGGGTTCACTGCAATCGCCCTCAGCCCAGCTCTTTCAGCCTTGACTGCCAGCATTTGCAGAAATTGTCCCCACCCAGCATCATAGGTGGATTTTGCTAGCTTCGTCCTCGCAATACCTTTGATATTCAGGGCTTCGTACCCAATATGCTTGCCCTTGCTTACCAGCCAGTTCGCTGTTTTGTCATGAAAATCTTTGCGCTGAGATAGTGGTTAGTGGATAGTCACTATTCACTATCCACTGGTCACTATCTACTGGTCACTATCCACTAGTCACTAGCCATAGGCGGTTTGACCCCTTCTTCTCGCGAGACAAGGCTCGCTGCAACCTCTTGAGCCTGAGCTCTGCCTTGCGATAGTACTGGGGAACTGGAACAGACTCCCCCGCATCGGTCACCAAAAAGGAGTCCAGCCCCACGTCGATCCCCATCGTGTTCTCCAGTGTTGGCGGGTCAGGGGTAAATACGGGGACAGATGAATCTTGCAGGCTCAAGGTCACATACCACCCGTCTGCCTTGCGGCTGATGGCAGCGGTCTTAATCACAAAGCCCTCAGGCAAAGGACGGTGCTGAATTATCCGAACAGCACCGATTTTGGGCAGATGGATAAACTGCCCGCAAATGCAGTCTTGTTTCATCTGGGGGAAACTGAAGGAGCGATACCGCCCAACTCCCTTGAATCTGGGTTTCCCTGCCCGCTTGCCGCTACCGTCACCCTTCAGCCAGCGGTCGAATGCTTTGTGCACTCGCTCTATGCAGTTCTGGAGGACTTGCGAATGGACTGCTCTGTACTGCGGAAACAGGGCTTTCATCTTCACCAAATCCCGTTTCTGGGAGTAGAAATCGGGATTGTCTTTTAACTCAGGCAAGTGACAGATTAAGGGACAAGCATTGCTATCACAGCGATTGTGTTGCCACCACGCAAAGCGCTCTGCCAAGCGGTAGTTGTACTGCTTGCGTAACAAGTCTAGCCATTGGTCCATCAGAGCAACTTGGCTAGAAGTAGGGCGTAAGCGATACTGGTAAGCAGTTCTCATGATGAGGGTATAAAATCCTGCTACGCCGGTCATAGCACCAGTAAGGACGAAGCATCGTGTCCTCGCCTTTTATCCCGACCCTCACCCTGGATAGTGGTGAGTGGATAGTGACTAGCCACTAGTCACTAACAGAGGGTGGGGCTTCCCGGCGGTCTAGCTAACTGCGACCAGGGCTTGATTAGCGCTCCTCCGCCAACCGCACCTGTACCGACTGGCCGTGGGCGGGCAACCCTTCCGCTTGTGTGAGAGCCTGAATGGCGCTGGCCACCTCCCGCAAAGCCGCTGAGCTGTATTGAATCAGACTGGAATGCTTTAGGAAAGTTTCCACCCCCAAAGCCGAGGCATAGCGGGCCGCACCGGCGGTGGGCAAGGTATGGTTGGGGCCGGCCAGGTAATCTCCTACCGCCTCCGGAGTATGGTGGCCCAAGAAAATGGCCCCCGCATGGCGAATGGGATCCAGCAAAGCCCAGGGATCTGCCACCTGCAGTTCCAAATGCTCTGGCGCAAACAGGTTGGACAAAGCCACCGCCGCCGTCAGATCCGGCACCACCGCAATCAGCCCGTAATTCACCACCGACTTTTCCACCATCAGACGGTTGGGATGGGCCTCCATCTGGGTGGCCACCGCCTGCTGCACCTGCTGGGCCAGCTGGAGATCGGTGGTCAGAAGGATGGCCGCCGCCAAGGGATCGTGCTCGGCTTGGGCCAGCAAATCGGCAGCCACATAAAGGGGGTTGGCGCTCTCGTCGGCGATGATCAACACCTCCGATGGCCCGGCCAGCGAGTCGATCCCCACCGTGCCGTACACCAGCTTTTTGGCCAAAGTTACGTAGATGTTGCCGGGGCCGGTGATCACGTCCACCTTGGGGATGGTCTCGGTGCCGTAGGCCAAAGCCCCTATTGCCTGAGCCCCCCCAACGCGATAGATGGTGTGGATGCCTACTTCTTGGGCGGCCACCAAAATGGCCGGGCTAATCCCCTTGCCCCCCAACCCGTCAGATCCCGGTGGCGTCACCATCACAATCTCGGGCACCCCTGCCACCTGGGCCGGGATGGCGTTCATCAACACCGTGCTGGGATAGGCGGCTCGCCCTCCCGGAATGTAGAGGCCGGCGCGATCCACAGGGCGGTATTGCTTGCCCAAGACGATCTCAGGGCCGGGAAAGCTTACCCAACTGCTGGGCACCCGCTGCCGGTGAAAAGCTTCAATGCGCTGCTTGGCCAGCCGTAGGGCTGAAAGCAATTGCGGAGATACCGCCTGGTAAGCTGCCTCTAGCTCGGCCCCAGACACCTTCAGCTCGGCAACGCTCAGCTCCACCTGGTCGAACTCAGCCGTATAGGTCAGCAGGGCCCGATCCCCCTGACGGCGTACCGCTTGCAGGATCTCCCGCACAGTTGCTTCGCGGTGCAGGTTCTGGTCAGCCTGAGTGCGCTCCGAGATCCGTCTGAGCTCGGCTTCAGCCTCGGCTAGCTGGGTGACGATTCTCAGCATAGCGACTCCTTCGCGTAGAGTGCCGCAACCCCATAGTAACGAGGGATCCGGCGGCATCGCGGTAGCAAAGCGGATCTTTCGCTGGGTCGGCTTGCGGCGACAAGAAGGGACATCCCCAGGCAGGGATCTTGTCTGCACCTGGCGCGATCCGGGTTGATCATGGTCATAGCTTAGCCTGGATTTTCCTCGACCAAGAGCCGGGTAGAGTTCGCCGATAGCCCTACTTAGGAAAAAGCCTGCCCCTTTTTCATAGGCCCAGTTCTGTCGATTTGATCAAGTTGCGAAAATCGTGGATTACCTCTTCACAGCGACGGAAAAAAGCCAGCACCCAATCCCGTAGCACCCTTTGCTGAGATTCGTCCAGTTCCTTGAGGGATCCCCGGTAGTGGATCTGGCCACTGCGCTCGATCTCGAACTGGTTCAGCCATTCTGCTTTGGATCCCTGGCGTTCCACCACTTCCTGCCGTGCTGCCTTCCAATAGTTGACGATCACCGCCTTGCCCAAATAGCCGGTTGTAATCTGGCAGAGACGGTTCAGAGATTGCACGAAGACATCCATCTCCATGCGCGGGCCCGCCGCAGGAGCGGAACTGGGCTGGGTAGCGTTCCGGCCTGCCTCCGCCTGGCTGGTAAATAGACGAAAGGTGGCCAAGCCCTTTGGCGTATCCTGCTGCAGCTCGGCTCGCAGGCGGTTCACGGCCAAGGTGTAAACCGGCATCACCAGCTCGTCATTCACCGCCACCAGCAACGCCCATTCCGGCCCGAGGGGGTAAACGAAGACCCGCTGCTCGGCAAACTGAAAATCAAAATAGTCAAGTCCTGGGGGCATGGTCTGCAAAACTTGAAACAGCCCTTCGGTGAGGGCCTGTTGCTGTCGGCTATCCAAATCCTGAAAAGAGCGGTAGAAGAAAGGGCGACCTGCCCGACTCAAGAGCGCCACCCCCATCACCCCACGGATGGACAAAAAACTGTCGAGCGTTTCCTTCTCCATGCCCACTCAACTTGGATAACACTCTTACTCTTATCCTGACTTAGATTGCCCGACGGTGGGCGAGCACAACCAACCGAGAGCTGGATGCTCGATGTTTGGGATTGATGTTTGGGATTTAGGAAATGCACCGGGACAAAAACGCCTCGATCCGTCCCACCGCCTCCTCCAGACGGGATCCCTCGACCACCAAAGCAAAGCGGACATAGCCTTCCCCACTGGGGCCAAAGCCAGAACCCGGAGACAGGGCAACCCCTGTGGCTCTCACCAAGTCCAAACAAAACTGGGCAGAAGAGCCGCGATAAAACTCCGGCAAAGGCGCCCACAGATACATGGTGGCCTCCGGCAAAGGCACAGGCCAACCCATGCGGTGCAGAGCCGCCACGGCTATATCCCGTCGCTCGCGGTACACCTGCCGCCAGCGCTGCAAAAAGCTATCGGGAACTGTCAAAGCTGCTGCTGCCCCCCGCAGAATGCCCTGGTATTGGTGGAAGTCGATGGTGGATTTCACCCATCGCAGGGCTCGGATCAGCTCTCGGCTGCCAATGGCGTAGGCCACCCGGAACCCTCCCATGTGATAGGACTTGGAAAGAGAAAAAAACTCGATGGTGCGGGTTTTATCGGGATCCGCCTGCAGCGCGGAAGGGGCTACCTGGCCGTCGAAACGCCAGTCCACATAGGGAAAATCGTGGGCCAGAACGATGTCGTACTGCTGACAAAACTGCAGGGTTTCTTGCCAAAACTCCGGGGTGACGGTGGCAGTGGTGGGGTTGTGGGGGTAGTTCAACACCAGCAGCCGCGCCTGCCGGCAGATTGCCTCCGGGATCCGATCCCACTGGGGCAAGAAGCGGTTTTCCGCCCGCAGGGGCAGGTAGTAGGGGATCCCGCCCGCCAGATGGATCCCGCCCACGTGAGAGGGATAGGCCGGATCCGCAACCAAAGCAACATCGCCGGGGTTGAGCAGGGCCAGGGGCAAGAGGGCCGTTCCCTGCTGGGATCCGATCAACGGCAGCACCTCTGTTTCCGGATCGATCTCCAGGCCGAACTTGCCCCTGTACCACTTGGCGCAGGCAGAGCGAAAGTCCGCCGTGTCGTGAAACAGCGTGTAGCCATAGGTAGAGGGATCCGACAGAGCCGATTGGATGGCCGCCAAGGAGTCTGAAGGTGGGGGCAGATCGGAGGATCCCAGAGACAGATCGATCACATCCAGGCCAGAGCGACGAGCCTCTCGCTTGGCTTGATCCATTTGGTCAAACACATTGCCGCCGAGGGGCTGAAGTCGCTGGGCGAGGGGAATCGACATGCAACAACTCTTGCAAAGCAGGGGGGTCTATCCTAGCTTGAGGATCCCCTCAGGGATTGTCGCCAGAAGTGGGGGAAGAGAGTGAGGTTGGGCGCGTGCTGGCTGCCGGCCCCCGGTCGAAAATCTCGATGTGCCACTGCCCTTGGCCGTTGCTCTCGAAGGCGATAAACCGGCCATCGCCGCTGATGGTGGGGTTGCGCACATCTCCCGGCACCCGGCTGCTGATGTTTTCTATCCTGCGGGTTTCGCGGTCGTAGAGAAAAATCTCAGACTTGCCCAGAGCATTGGACACGTAGACGATGTAGCGACCATCGGCGCTGATGTCGGGCGAGGTGGCCGCCACGTCGCTGGAGTTGAGGCCGGGCAGATCCACCAAGCGACGTTCCACCGTGTCGTAGAGAAAAATATCCTGGCTGCCGCTGCGGGCCGAGGAAAACACCAGGTAGCGGCCATCTCCGTTGAAAGCAGGCTCCCCATCGGGGAAGATGCTGTTGAGGCCACTGTTGGTCAGGCTGGGACGCGGGGTGCGAAAACCTGCGGGGCTGCAGCCCAACAGCACCAAGCTCAATCCGGCCAGGCCCAGCTTTCTCGCCCACCGGGCCGCGCCAAACAGGATCCGGCCATTGGTCAGCATGGCATCGCCTCTCCAACCCACTCTTCCCATCATACCCGGTTGACAAACTCGGCTCCGGCTAGGGCTCCACCTTGACACCCTTCCAGAAGGCCACATAGCCCCGGATGTTGGCCGCAGCGGGTTTGGGATCCGGGTAGTACCAGGCGGCATCTTTGTTCTCCTGGCCGTTGACCACGAGGGTGTAGTAGCTGGCCTCCCCCTTCCAGGGGCAGGTGGTGTGGGTAGAGCTGGGCTGGAAGTATTCCCGGCGCAGAGATTCCGGCGGAAAATAGATGTTGCCTTCTACGGTTTCGTAGCGCTCTGTCTCCGCCACCACTACCCCATTCCAGATAGCCCTGGGCATGGAAAACCTCCTCTTGCCAAGTTTTGGATATCGGATTTTTGAGTTGCGGATCCCGGCGGCTGAGGCCGCCTTGCTTTGAGCTTAACTCTTCCCTTCCTCTTATGATCGTCTTGTATTGTCCCTTGTATTGTCCGATGAGAAGCTCTCTGTCCGGTGGGGAAGCCTGCCGATCCCGAGAGCAAAGTGGAGCATGACTCTAGTCAATAATAAGCTCAACTATACTGAAAATAATGTATAATATGTTCAGTACGGATTACTACCAGTTGATCTTTCTGTTTACTTTCGAGTCTGCCAACATGGTAGCCAAAGCAAAGCAGAAAATTGGTAGTAAGAGGACACGGAAACTGCGCTTTGGGTATTCTACTCAAAGCTTTGCGGGATACCGCCATTCTGTTTGGACTCCGTCCCGCTAACGCGAATGGAAACAAACAGAATGCTATCGCTGCATAGTTGAACAGTGATGTTCAGCAGTGTTCAGCGTAAATGTATCAGTCTTTTAAGGGCTGCTTCCTACCGCTATTGAGCGCTACGGCTATGGCTCGCCGCAACACCCTACAAGATGACCTCAACTACCAACAAGCCAAGCGCAGCCTGCGCCAGTGGGTGGCCCAACTGGATCTGCGCCCCCAAGAGGTCGCGGGCTTAGAAGGGGAGTTGGAGAGCTTGCAAGCGCTCTTGGACAAGCTGGAAACCGAGGTCATCCACATCGCCGCCTTTGGTCTGGTGGGGCGAGGCAAGTCTTCCCTGCTCAATGCCCTGCTGGGCGAGCCAGTCTTTGAGACGGGGCCCACCCATGGCATCACCCGTACCCAGCAAGCGGCAACTTGGAACATCAGCTGGGAAACCCGCCCCCAGTCCTCCTTCTCTGGCACATCCCTGAAGGGATCCCGCCTCCCCCCTTCCTCGGTGCAGTCGGTACAGGTCGCCCATTGGCAGGGATCCCGTCTGGAGCTGATCGACACTCCCGGCCTGGATGAAGTAGACGGCGAAGAGCGGGCGCGGCTGGCCCGAGAAGTGGCCCAGCGAGCGGATCTGATCCTGTTTGTCGTCTGCGGGGATCTGACGCGGGTGGAGTTTGAGGCTCTGGCCACCCTGCGGGAGGCGGGCAAGCCTATGCTGCTGGTGTTCAACAAGATCGACCAGTACCCAGAGGCAGATCGCCAGGCCATCTACGACAAGATCCGCAACGAACGGGTGCGGCAGCTCCTTTCTCCCAACGAGATCGTCATGGTGGCGGCCTCCCCTCGCGTGCCCCGCCTGGTGCAAAGGCCGGATGGGAGCTTTGCTGCCCAGATGGAAGTGGGATCCCCGCAGGTGGATGAGCTGCGCCTGAAAATCCTGGAAGTCCTGCATCGGGAGGGGCGTTCGCTGCTGGCCTTGAATGCCCTCCTGTTTGCCGATCGGGTTAACCAGCAGGTAATTGAGCGCAAGCTGCAAACCCGTGCCCAGCAAGCCCAAGATCTGATCGCCTCAGCCGCCCGCACTAAAGCGCTGGCGGTTGCCCTCAACCCCATCACCCTGCTCGATACCTTGGGAGGGCTGGCCATCGATGTCACCCTGATCCTGCGCCTGGCCCGCCTGTACGGCTGGCCCATGAGCACTGCGGGAGCCACACAACTGCTGCAGAAGATCATCCTCAGCATGCTCAGCCTGGGCGCCGGCGAGTGGGTGGCGCTGTTGGGCCTGGGATCCCTGAAAACCTTGCTGGGGGGATTCTCTCTGGGAGCCTACGGTTCCGTGGCCCTGACGCAGGCGGTGTTGGCCGGGTTTTCCTGCTATGCCATCGGCGAGTCCGCCCGCCGCTACCTGGCCCAGGGAGCCAGTTGGGGGCCAGAGGGCCCCAAAGCCGCCATAGCCCAGATTTTGGCCGATTTGGACGAAGCCTCGATCACCGCCCGCCTGCGGGAGGAAATCCGCCACAAAATCGGATTTGCTTTCCCCTGAACCTCTACAATCGCCTCTACAATCAGAGAGCCGAGCCGCATCGTTCGCATGACCTACTGCCTTGGCATCATCACCCGCTTTGGCTTGGTGATGGCGGCAGATTCCCGCACCAACGCCGGGGTGGACTACGTCTCCACCTACCAAAAGCTGTTCGATTTTTCCGTGCCCGAAGAGCGGGTGATCTTGATCTGCACCTCCGGCAACCTGTCCATCACCCAGGGCGTTTTGACCGAAGTGCAGCGGGATCTGCGCCAACAGGAAAGTTCCAATCTCCACACCTTTCCCCACCTCTACGACGTGGCCCGCTACCTGGGATCCAAAATTCGTTACATCCAGGAGCAAGACCGACCCTGGCTGGAAAAGGACGGTATCGACGCCCAGTGCAGCCTGTTGTTGGGGGGACAGATCCGAGGCGAGGAGCCGGCCCTCTTTTTGATCTACAGCCAGGGCAACTGCATCCAGGCCACCCCGGAAACCCCTTTTTTGCAGGTGGGGGAAACCAAATACGGCAAGCCAATCTTGGATCGCACCCTCTCCTACGAAACCTCGCTAGCAGATGCGGCCAAATGCGCTCTCCTCTCCATTGACTCCACCATGAAATCCAACATCTCCGTCGGCCCCCCCATCGATTTGGTGATGGTGCAAGCGGATCAGTTCAAGGTCACCCACCGTCTGCGCCTGCGCACCGGGGATCCCTACCTGGCCAAGATGCGCAAACTGTGGGAGAGCGCCCTCAAACAAGCCTTCGACCAAATGCCCCCCATCGAGTGGGACTACTCGGATCCAGCTGATCGGGAAGAGCTGCTCGACTGAGAGGAGGAGATTGGTAGGATAGGGGTTAATCCATCTCTGCCCAACCCCTGCCATGTCAGCCCACACCTTTCAAGACTTGATCTTTCGCCTGCAACAGTTTTGGGGGGAGCAGGGCTGCTTGATCCTACAACCCTACGACCTGGAAAAAGGCGCCGGCACCATGAGCCCCCACACGTTTTTGCGCGCCTTAGGGCCGGATCCCTGGCGAGTAGCCTATGTCGAACCCTGTCGCCGCCCCACCGATGGACGCTACGGTCAAAACCCCAATCGCCTGCAGCACTATTTTCAATACCAAGTGTTGATCAAGCCCTCCCCCGATGACATTCAAGATGTCTACCTGGATAGCCTGCAAGCTTTGGGCGTGAACCCGGCAGAACACGATGTTCGCTTTGTGGAAGATGACTGGGAATCTCCCACCTTGGGGGCTTGGGGCGTGGGCTGGGAAGTGTGGCTGGACGGCATGGAAGTAACCCAGTTCACCTACTTTCAGCAGGTGGGCGGACAAGATTGTCGCCCGGTTTCTGTAGAAATTACCTATGGGCTAGAGCGCCTGGCCATGTATCTGCAGGGGGTGGATTCGGTTTTCGATCTCTGCTGGAATGAGCATCCTTCTCTGGGACGGATTACCTATGGACAAATCTATTTCCAAAATGAGGTCGAGCAATCTTATTACAACTTCGAGTATTCCGATCCGGAGATGCTACTGGAATTGTTCCGGCTCTACGAAGCCGAGGCCAAACGTTTGATCGAAACCACCCAACAGAAACTGCAGAAACAGGTGTTGCCGGATCGGTTGGCCGTGTCTCTGCTCCTGCCCGCCTACGACTATGTGCTCAAGTGCTCCCACACCTTTAACCTGCTCGACGCCCGTGGTGTCATTGCTGTGGCCGAGCGCACGCTCTATATTGGGCGCATCCGTAACCTGGCTCGACAATTGGCGGAGCTGTACGTTAGCCAAGCCGATCGACCGGGATCCAGCTATGCCCTGCGGCAACCGGAACCCGCTTTGGTTTACAGGGGTGCCTCTCCCCAGAGTTAATTCTTGAGAAAGGGATCCCACCTTTGGCTATGATGAGAGATTGGTGTCAGCAAGGTGCTGGCTGCCCAAATGGCTCTTGTGGAAAGTCAGTGACCTCGTTTTCATCCTCTTTTTCTGACCAGTTCACCTTACTTTTTTCGGAAAAGCTTTATGTTTTACCATCATCCCGTCACTCGGGTTTCCATCTTTATTGATGGCAATAATATGTTTTATGCTCAACAGAAAAATGGCTGGTTTTTTGACCCACGCCGGGTGCTGGATTATTTTGTTAGATCACAGCCGAATGTCGAATTGGTCAACGCCTTTTGGTACACCGGCATCAAGGATCCCCATGATCAGAGGGCCTTTCGAGACGCTCTGATCAGCATGGGCTTCACCGTGCGCACCAAGATCCTCAAAGAATATCGAGATGAAGACTCCGGTCGGTACTCCCAAAAAGCAAATCTGGATATCGAAATAGTAATCGATATGTTCAACACCGTTGGCCAGTACGATAGGATCATTCTATTTAGCGGCGATGGAGATTTTGAGCGGGCCGTCGAGCTGTTGCGTTCCAAAAACACGCTGATTACAGTTGTCTCCACCGAAGGGATGATCGCCCGCGAGCTGCGCAACGCCACCGACCGCTACATCGACCTCAATGACATTCGCCCCTACATTGAGAAGTTAGACAAGTAGTGCTTTGGGCAGGGTTCTGGACTGCTTCCTCTGCCGTCGGGTCAGACCCATAGCCTCCTGGCGAGCTGGCGACAACACCGCCTAAGTTCGTTCTGGCTTTTTCCATCTTCACGGATCCCATCCCTGCCACACAAGCGGCACGTCTGTTGTACCGGCTCTAGTCAGCGCTGCCGGAAAGGAGCTGTCCCGGCCAATTCCAGTAGGGTGCTCCGGTGTCCGGCAGAAGGGCTGTGTCTTCTCCCCTTGGCAGCCAACTTCTGGGCAACCTTGGCTTAGGCAGAGGGCCAGACAGGCTAGCATTGTAAAAAATCTTTGCCCTGATCAGGTTTTTATGACCGGCGTTCCTGTCTCCCGTATTCGCAACTTTTCCATCATCGCCCACATCGACCACGGCAAATCCACCCTCGCCGATCGCCTCCTGCAGGAAACGGGCACCGTTTCAGCTCGCGAGATGAAGCCGCAACTGCTGGACAGCATGGAACTGGAGCGGGAACGGGGCATTACCATCAAGCTGCAAGCGGCCCGCATGAACTACCGTGCCCAAGACGGCCAAGACTACGTTTTGAACCTGATCGACACGCCGGGGCATGTGGACTTCACCTACGAAGTCTCCCGCTCCCTGGCCGCCTGTGAAGGGGCGCTGCTGGTGGTGGATGCCTCTCAAGGGGTGGAGGCCCAAACCTTGGCCAATGTGTACCTGGCCCTGGAGAACAACCTGGAAATTATTCCGGTGATCAACAAAATCGACCTGCCGGGCGCCGAGCCGGAGCGGGTGATTGCCGAGATTGAGCAGGTAATCGGCCTCGACTGCAGCGGGGCAATCCTGGCCTCTGCCAAGGTGGGTATTGGCATTCAAGAGATTCTGGAGGCCATTGTGCAGCGGGTGCCCCCCCCACGGGATACAGTGGCGGATCCCTTGCGGGCCTTGATTTTCGATAGCTACTACGACGCCTATCGCGGCGTGATCGTCTATGTGCGCATCATGGACGGGGAGGTGAAAACGGGGGACAAGATTTGCTTTATGGCCTCTGGCCGAGAATACGAGATTACCGAGCTGGGGGTGATGCGTCCCAACCAAGAGCCGGTGGATGCCCTACATGCGGGCGAGGTGGGCTACATGGCCGCCGCCATCAAGAGCGTGGAACACGCCCGTGTTGGGGATACCATCACACTGGTGAATCGCAAAGCTCCTGAGCCCCTGCCCGGCTACAAAGAAGCCAAGCCGATGGTGTTTTGTGGCCTGTTCCCCAGCAGCTCCGATCAGTACGCCGAACTCAAAGAGGCTCTGGAAAAGCTCAAGCTCAACGATGCTGCCCTGTACTTTGAGCCAGAAATTTCCAGCGCCATGGGCTTCGGCTTCCGCTGTGGTTTTCTGGGCCTGCTGCACATGGAGGTGGTTCAGGAACGCCTAGAGCGGGAGTACAATCTCGATCTGGTGATCACAGCTCCGACGGTGGTGTACCAAGTTACCCTCAACAACGGCTCTGTGATTCGGGTGGACAATCCCAGCAAGCTGCCTCCCCCCAACGAGCGCACCAGCATTGAGGAGCCGATTGTCAGGGTAGAGGTGATTCTTCCTGAGGAATTTGTCGGTACCGTGATGGAGCTGTGTGAGACCAAACGCGGCACTTTTAAAGACATGAAATATCTGGCGCAGGGTCGGACTACGCTGGTGTATGAGCTGCCCCTGGCGGAAGTGGTCACCGACTTTTTCGACCAATTGAAATCACGCACTCGTGGTTATGCCAGCATGGACTACCAAATGATTGGCTATCGCGCCGATGATTTGGTGCGTTTGGACATTTTGATCAACGGCGATGTGGTGGATTCTCTATCCACGATTGTGCATCGGGATAAAGCTTTTTATGTAGGCCGTTCCCTAGTTGCCAAGTTACGAGAGCTGATCCCACGCCATCAATTTGAAGTGCCCATTCAGGCAGCAATTGGCTCTAAAGTGATTGCTCGTGAAACCATACCAGCCCTGCGCAAAAACGTCTTGGCCAAATGCTACGGAGGAGATGTGACCCGCAAACGCAAGCTTTTGGAAAAACAAAAAGAGGGGAAAAAACGCATGAAGGCGGTGGGAACGGTGGATGTGCCCCAAGAAGCGTTTATGGCCGTGCTGAAGCTGCAGAATGACTAGGGCGATGGGCACTCAACTGGGGCGGGAAGAGGTGTTGGCCTGGCTACAGGAGCGGGTGTCTCCTCCTCGCCTCCGCCATATCTTGGGGGTAGAGGGGATGGCCCGACAGCTGGCGGCCCACTACGGGCTGGATGAGCAGAAAGCTGCTTGGGCAGGGCTGATGCACGACTTGGCCAAGGCTTTCCCGCCGGAGCAACTGTTGCAAAGGGTGGCTCAGGAACGGGAGCTGGATGAAATTGAGCGGGCCGAACCTCACATCCTGCACGCTGAGGTGGGATCCCTGGTGGCGCGGGAGCAGTTTCAGGTACAGGACCCGGAGATTTTGGCGGCCATTGCCAACCACACGCTAGGGCAGCCCGGCATGGATCCGCTCAGTTGCGTGGTTTTCGTGGCCGATGCCCTGGAGCCGAATCGGGGCAACAGCCTAGAATTGGAGCGGTTGCGGCAGATGGCTTTTGTAGATTTGTCTAAAACCGTAGTGGGAGTATGTGACTTGAGCCTAAAATTTTTGCTAGACCGGAATCAGGTGGTTCATCCGCGCACACTCATGACTCGGAATCATTTTTTGTTACATCCTTTAGAAAAAGCGGTGTCCTAGGTTAACTCAGTCGTTTCAGGAGGGTTTTAGTTGCTACATCTCATGCCTGCCCCTGCTGGGGATCCCATCTATTGCATGGCGCTGAGTGCAGCTCGCGCGGCAGAAGAGAAAAAAGGTGGCGATATCGTTCTGCTGGATGTATCCCAAGTCTCCACTTTGGCAGATTACTTTCTTCTGGTCAGCGGCTACTCGCTTACGCAAGTCCGCGCCATTGCCCGAGCAATTGAGGAAAAGGTTTGGGACGAGTGGAAACAAACTCCGCGCCGCATCGAAGGGCAGGAATCGGCCTCTTGGATACTGATCGACTATGCCGATCTCATTGTCCATGTGATTATGCAACAGGAAAGGGACTACTATGACCTAGAGTCTTTCTGGATCCAGGCTCAGCGAGTCGATCTGCCCATAGCAGGCTAAATCTATTTGTTTTGGATCCCTGGATTTGGCAGTTCTTCAGAGCTTGGAGCCAAGGGAAGAGTTGCTCTTTACAACTCTTTAACTGCCTTCCAGGGCCTCCTTGACAGACAGAAGTTTTAGTCAATTGTCAAGAAATATGTAAGTTTCTTAATATTCCCGCAATTTCTTACACAGTCACGTGTTAGGGTAGTGAATGACAAATAGCTGAGTAAGATCTTCCTGCCTTTTGCAGTCGAGTTTCTATAGTCTTTGTTAAACGCTCTACCTTGTTTCTCTTGAACGCTGATAATTCTTCGTTGGTACTGAATACCAGCAAAAAGATTTTCCAGCTGCTGATGGCTCCTATTGGCTGCTTTCAGCGGCAAGTGGAAAGGCAAACGAGGCGAATAGAGGAGGCAAGGATTGGCTGCACAAGAGGATCTTACGAACGAAACCGCAACTTCTTCCCGACGGCAGACTTAACTGCAACCGGCTTAAATGGTCGGCCTGTAGGCAAAATCCGGTGCCAAAAGCAGCGGAGGAAGATGGGGAAGCAGCGTTTTTTGTTTAATGTCTGTTTTTAAGAGCGACAGGGATTTTTAGGAGGGACATTCATCATGGAAAAGATGTTGGTTAATATCGTCGAGTACCTGGCATTGGGAGAACTGGAAACTATCCTCTCCACTGAGCACCCCCATCAACAGGTGTTTCATGACGCTAGGGAGCGGGAAGGGATGATGCAGCAGATCCTAAACCGGGTCCCCGCCATCTACATGTGGCTGGCTGCCGATGAGTGTCCCAGCCGCGATCAACTCAATTCCTCTGAGCTGGAATT
This sequence comes from Thermostichus sp. OS-CIW-30, assembly GCF_054060215.1. Classification (NCBI taxonomy): domain Bacteria; kingdom Bacillati; phylum Cyanobacteriota; class Cyanophyceae; order Thermostichales; family Thermostichaceae; genus Thermostichus; species Thermostichus sp. OS-CIW-30. The sequence continues at coordinate 28,500 of NZ_JBSSCZ010000031.1, forward strand.
GCTGCGGTCGGTAGTGCGGGATGTGGTCAATCAAAAACTCCAACAAGCCTCTTTTGGCCTTGACCCCTATGCGGGATCCATGTCAGAGGTCTTCTACGGATAGAGGGGGCGGGCTTAAGCTACACTGCAAAGGCGTTGCCTTAGCTTGTTGCCTCTGCCCATGTTGCCTGTTTACTATTCTGATATTTTCCTCAGCCACGATACTGGGCCATTTCACCCCGAGCGTCCGGCTCGCTTGCAGTCCATTGTTAAGGCGCTGCGTGGTGCCCCTTTTGCCAACCAGTTGGAATGGCGGGATCCCCCCTTGGCGGAGCTGGCAGAGCTGGAGCGAGTACACTCGCGTCGGCACATTCAACAGGTGGCTGAGTTGGCAACAGCAGGTGGGGGACACATCGATGCCGACACTGCTCTCTCGGGGAGAAGTTTTGAGGCAGCGCGCCTGGCTGTGGGAGCTTGGATTGCCGGCTCTGCTTCGGTTTTGGCCACCGCTCAGCCGGCTTTGGTGCTGTGTCGTCCGCCTGGGCATCACGCAGAGCCAGAACGGGCAATGGGGTTTTGTTTATTCAGCAACGCAGCCATTGCGGCGCTGTGGGCGTTGGATCAGCCGGGGGTAAAGCGGGTGGCGATTTTCGATTGGGATGTTCACCACGGCAACGGCACGCAGGCGGTGGTGGAGCGCTATCCCCAACTGGCCTATGCCTCCATCCATCAGTTTCCCCTCTACCCCGGCACCGGCTCCGCTCGCGAAACCGGGATCCACGGCAACCTCTGCAACGTGCCTTTGCCTGCCGGCTCGGATTGGTTGGCCTACAAAAAGGCCCTCGACGAGAAGATCTTGCCGTTCTTGCAAGCGTTCCAGCCGGATTTGCTGCTGGTGAGCGCCGGCTTCGACTGTGCCAAAGGGGATCCCTTGGCCGGTATGCGGCTAGAGCCGGAAGACTTTGGCCGCATGGCCCGCCTCTGCCTGGAGCAGGTGACCCGCAAAACCCTCTTCGGCTTGGAAGGCGGCTATAACCTGGACAACCTGGCGCGCGGCTGGCTGAGCCTGGCCCAAGCTTGCCTGGAGAGTTAACCTTTCCACTTCACCTTGGGTAAAATCTGCCGCACATCCACCCGATCCTTGTACTTGAGAGCAAAGTTGAGCAGCGAATCCAAGAGGGAATCGGACAGATAGTGGGGCTGGAGGCCCAGGTCTAGGAGCTTGGTGTTTTTGGCGTTGTAGTAGTGCTCTTCCAGCTCGACGCGGGGGTTCTCCAGGTGGTTGATTTCCACCTTCAGGCCCATGGTGGCTCCCGCCTTTTGCACCAGCAACGCCAGTTGCTCAACACTAAATTGCTCTGTGAACTGGTTCATCACCCGGAATTGGCCCGGCTCGGCAGGGTGAGCAATGGCCAGCTCCACGCAGCGCACCGTGTCGCGGATATCCAGGAAACCGCGGGTCTGGCCGCCCTTGCCATACACTGTCAGCGGATGGCCCACGGCCGCTTGAATGCAGAAGCGGTTCAGAGCTGTGCCGAATACGCCATCGTAATCGAGACGGTTGATCAGCACCTCGTCCATGCCGGTTTCTTCTGTGAGCACGCCGTATACCACCCCTTGGTTGAGGTCGGTGGCCCGCAGGCCCCAGACGCGGCAGGCGAAGTGGATGTTGTGGCTGTCGTGTACTTTGGAGAGGTGATACATGGATCCCGGCTGCTTGGGGTAGGGCAGGGTATCCTTGCGGCCATTGTGCTCGATGGTGATGTACCCCTCCTCGATGTCGATGTTGGGGGTGCCGTACTCGCCCATGGTGCCCAGCTTCACCAGGTGGCAATCGGGAAATTCCTCCTTGATGGCGTAGAGGATGTTCAAGGTGCCCACCACGTTGTTCACCTGGGTCATTACCGCGTGTTCGCGGCTGATCATCGAGTAAGGGGCAGAGCGCTGCTCGCCAAAGTGAACAATGGCCTCCGGCGGGAAGCGGCGCATGCAGGAGATCAGGGCTTCGTAGTTGGTAACGTCGCAGACAAAGATGGGAATGTCCTTGCCGGTTAGCCCCTTCCAGCAATCCACCCGTTGCTCTAGCTGGGCAATTGGGGTCAGGGTAGAAACCCCCAGTTGCAGATCCCAGAGGCGGCGGACGTAGGAATCGAGAATGGCCACCTCATAACCCCTGTTGGATAGGTATAGGGCCGTCGCCCAGCCACAGTATCCGTCACCACCAATAACCAGGACTTTCATCAGGGAAGCAAAATTCGGCTGCTGACGAATCTACCAAGTTATGGCACCAAAGACAAACTCTCCTGGGATCCCTTCGGGGTGCTGGATAGCCCCTTATTCGATGCGAGGCGGGTTGTCCAGGGTATAAACCGTGGTCTCGGCGGCAATGGCACGGCGCAGGTGAGCTGGGACTTGGTAGAGGCCCAGAAGGGTGATGCCATCGATGAATTGCAGTGCCCCTCGCTCGGGATCCAACTGTTGGCTCAGAATCTGGTCGATCTGCTCCGGTTCTGGCCTGGGGGAGATGGGATCCTGAGCTGCCAGGGCAAAACCCAGCGGGCCACCGTAGGTGGGGGCATAGATGGAGTAGGGCTGCACAGCGGCAAACACCGTTTTCAGGGTGCGAACAATGCGGGTGTGTTGATGAAGCTCAACCGGCCCCGTCGGCCCGGCTTGGATGGTGAAAGCCCCATCTGGCTGCAACTTGGAGCGGATCTGGCGGAAAAACTCCTGGGTGAAGAGGCGATAGGCAGGGCCGGACTCAATGGGATCGGAGAGATCGGAAAGGATCACATCCCAAATGGGGCCTGTTTCCTGGAGAAAATCCAAGGCATCGGCAATCACCACCTCCACCCGCGGATCTTCAAAGGATCCCTGGTGCATTTCCGGCAGGTGCTCTCGGCAGGCTGCCACCACCTCCCCATCGATGTCCACCATCACCACCTGCTCCACCGAGCGCCAACGCAGCACCTCCCGCAGCGTTGCCCCTTCTGCCCCCCCCAACACCAGTACCCGCCGGGGGATCCCGCCCGCTTGGACAACCTGCACCATAGCCGGATGAACCAAAGCCTCGTGGTACAGAAACTCATCCACGGTAGTGGATTGCCAATGCCCATCCAGCATCAGACCCTTGCCGAAGGCCCCCGTCTCGGCGATCAGCATCTCCTGGAAAGGGGTTTTTCGGTAGGCCAAGATGCGCGTGACGGCACGGGCGGTGTAGTCCCAAGGGGTAAAGTACTCCTGAACCCAGAAGAAACTTCTCGGGCTGCTCATAAGCACCTCGCTACAGCTTTTTCCAGCAACATAGACTGACCTCTGGGGTGAATCGGATCCCACCCAGCCTACAGATGGCCCCCATGACAGTTTGGAAAAAGCTGCGATTGGCGAAGATCTCAGCGCCTTCGTCGGGTCGCTTCACAGGTGAGCACCTCAGCCGAGTCTGGGGCCTCTTCCAGGAGTGTCGGTTGCGCGGTGCGGCGGGGCACCTTGCGCAGGGAATATCGTCGCGCTTGAAACACGTCGATCAGATATTCACAGGCCGCTTCCGGTCGGGTGTGGCGACCACAGGTGAACACATCCACCGCCGCGTAGCCCGCTTCGGGCCAGGTGTGAATGGAGATGTGGGATTCCCCCAAAAGAGCGAGGGCTGTAATCCCCTGTGGCTCAAATGGATGGCACAGCTCTCCCAAAAAGGTGGAGTTGGAGCGTCTGGCTGCCTCTCGCAAAGCCTGTTGCACCAGAGAGGCATCATCCAAAAGTTTGGCCGGGCAGTCGTAAAGCTCCAGGATACAGTGGATCCCGATCAGAGCTGGAGACCTATCCCCTAATTGGCCAGATAGTGTGTGCAGCATACTATCCCCTAATTGGCCAGATAGAACTGATTAGAACCAGAGGCTGCACAGAAAGCGCAGCTTTACCATTATCTCACAATTGACATACTCCCCTGCCTAAAGGCAGGGGATTCTGGTTCCTGGTTCTGCGACAGCACTTACCGTGTCAGGTTGCCCCTCCACAGCAGCGGTGCTCATCGCGGCAGCGGGCCGTAGGCCTTTCTCCCCAGGCGTTCCCCCTTTCGGGGCGGTTCCCTTTTGCCCAAAGGTACCGTTGTTCCACTCCTCACCCAACAACTCCAACCCTTTGCGCAGGATGTTGATGGCCGCATTCTCATCCCGGCAAAGTACCACCCCACACTGCGGGCATTGATGGGTGCGAGTGGACAGCGTCTTCTTCACCCGGTGGCCACACCGAGAACAGTCCTGACTGGTGTACTGGGGCGGCACGGCCACCACCACCTTGTTGAAGACCTTCCCGTAGGAGTCCAGCCACCCGGTGAATAAACTCCAGCTCGCATCGTGAATAGTGCTCCGCACCGCTTACGCGAGCGACTTGGCCAAGTGGTGATTCCGCGCCAAGCTGCGCACCGGCAAGTTCTCATACGCCACGATGTCGCTAGACAAAGCGCTCCGCGCCGCCGTAGGCGAGCACTACGCACCGGGTCAGCTTGATGACCCAGTCTCTACGCTGGCGTTGGACTTTGAGATGCACCTTGCCCAGCCGCTTCCTCTGCTGGTGGTAGTTCTTGGATTGAGGTTTGGCCCCCTTCTTGAACTTTCTGCTCAGTCTCCTTTGCTGTTGTTTCAACCTCCTCTCGGCACGACGCAAAAACTTGGGACACGGCACAGCGTTCCCATTGCTGTCGGTGTAGAAGTGCATCAAGCCCACATCCAGCCCCACCGCCTCGCCGGTGTAGCCCACCTTCTCCCGACGCTCCACGTCCAGGCAGAACTGGGCGTAGTAGCCATCGGCTCTCCGCACTACCCGCACCCGATTGATTTTCAGGGTGAGGATGTCCCGCCGCGCCTCGCCGTTGCAGTACAGGGCAAAGGTGCCTGCCTGGAAGCCGTCCGTGAAGGTGATGGACATTCCATCTTGGGAGAGCTTCCAGCCGGAGACTTTGTACTCCACGGAGCGACAGTGTTTCTGGAACTTGGGATAGCCCTTCCGGGCTTCCTGGTTCTTACAGCGGCGGTAGAAGTTAGAGATGGCAGACCAGGCTCGCTCCGCGCTGGCTTGTCGGGCAGAGGAGTTGAGCTTCTGGGCGAAGGGGAACTCTCTGGCCAAGTCTTTGCAGAGGGAGTACAACGTGGCCCTGTTCACCCCCTGATGATCCATCCAGTGGCGCAGGCACTTGTTGCGCACGAACTGGGCAGTCCGAATGGCCTCATCCAAGGCCTGGTACTGCTGGGCTGTGCCGTTGAGGAGCTTGGCTTCGAGGACGCGCATGAGCCTACTTTATCAAAGGTCTAGCAAGATAAAAGCCGCCCTGGTCGCGTCAGCGGGCCGTAGGCCTTAGGGCGGGGCTTCAGGCCCAGTTTTTTGGTAAAGCCAAACTACCCTCCCCAGCAGCTTTTTTCTTAACCGAAAGTTAACCCTAGGCCCAATCTGGAGCCACTGCACCACCGACACCAGCGTTCCGGGAAGGGGCTGGAGAAGCTAGGGCTGCTGCTCCTTTGAAGAGGGAGAGGGGGGATAGAGCAGGGCTTCCAGCTCCTGCAGCGCTTGCTCCAGGTTGTCGTTGACAATCACATGGTCAAATTCGTCTTGGGCATCCAATTCCTTGCGGGCCTGCTCCAGGCGGCGCTCGATGCTGGCCTCTGAGTCTTGTCCGCGCTCGCGGATGCGACGTTCCAGCTCTTCCAGAGAAGGGGGACAGAGAAAGATGCGAATGGCATCTGGGTACTGCTGCCTCACCTGACGGGCCCCCGCCAGCTCAATTTCCAGCAGCACATCCTGACCCTGGTTAAGTTTTTGGAACACGATCTCGCGGGGAGTGCCGTAAAAGTTGCCCGCATACTGTGCCCATTCCAACAGCTCGTTGGCTTCAATCAAGTTGAGAAATTCCTCCCGGCTGCGAAAGTAGTAGTTGACACCTTCCTGTTCGCTGGGGCGGGGGGGGCGGGTGGTGACCGAAACCGAGAGATACAGCTCGGGGTGGCGCTGGCGCAACTGGTTGACCAGCGTACCCTTACCCACTCCGCTGGGCCCTGTCAAAACCACCAAGCGACCGCGCGGGGTAGGAGCCGGAAGGGATCCCTGCTGCTGCGTACACTCAGAGGAAACCGGGGTAGGAGAGGTTGGCATAGACAGAGACCGACGCAAGACGGCTGGGCAATTGACTTGTTTGGGTTGGTTTTAGGATATCTCACTTCTGGTTTCTCAAACGGCTCACAGCGATGGGCTTTCACTCGGTCTCCTCTGACAAACCGGGCTTGGCCGTGAGGAAGCGGTTGGCAACGGTTTCGGGTTGGATGGCGGAGAGGATAACGTGCCCGGAATCGGTGATAATGACAGCGCGGGTACGACGACCATAGGTGGCATCTATCAACTGGCCCCTCTCGCGGGCATCGCTGATGATGCGTTTGATGGGAGCTGACTCGGGACTGACAATGGCGACCACACGCCCAGCGGCGACGATGTTGCCAAAGCCAATGTTGATTAGGCGGGTATCCATGGGGTGATGAGGGAACCTAACGGTTGTCCGGCCAGCAACCTTCATTAAGGTAGCAAATGGGGCTCTTTCGCGGGTTTGCCACAACGACACCTGAGTTCTCGGCCAATTGGGCAGTGAGTTCTGGCGACAAGTCCCGTTCGGGTGAGCCGCAAAAAGGCTGTGGTTGCATAACAAGCTGCACCCTCCCAAACAACTTGCCCTGTTTATCGAGGACGGTAAAATCGTCAACATGAAGCCACTTCAATAGAACTTGAACTGTAAGCCTCAAAGGCCGCCGCTGTGGTAAGCAGTTTGAGGCAGCTCTGAAAACGAAAAGATCGACCCAGCACCCCAAGCTTGAATAGATTTCTTCCTTGCCTATGCTTGACCTGACTTGGCTGGATCCCCTTGTCCAGCACTTTCAACTGGGGGATCCAGAGCCACCCGAAGCCATCCGAGTGGGCCTCATTCACCAAACTTGGAAACTCAACACCTCTGAGGGATCCTTCATCGTCCAGCGCCTTCACCCCCGATTTGATCCTGCTGTCACTGAAGATGGTCAAGCCATCGGCCAATGGCTGAGACAACACGGCTTCCCCGTCCCCCAATTCCGCCGCGCTCGCGATGGATCCCTGCACTTGTCCTGGGCAGAAGGGCTGTGGCGGGTCATGGATTGTCTGCCGGGATCCTGTCACCCAACTCCTCCCAATTGGGGCTATCTGGAAGAGGCGGGGGCAGCCGTTGGACGCCTGCATCGACTCTTGGCCCAGATGGACTATCGTTTTCGCTTCCAGATCCCGCATTTTCACGATACGGCTCACCTTTGGCAACAGCTACGCCAGTATGAGCCGGCCCCAGAAGTGCAGGCAGAATGGCAGTTTTTAATCGAAACTGTGCCCAATCTTCTGCTGCCCTCGGGGATCCCAACTCAAATCATCCACGCCGATCTCAAGTTCAACAACTTTTTGTTCGATGAGCAGGGGCGATTTGTGGGCCTGGTGGATCTGGACACCTTCATGTATCACAATCTCTATGTTGAATTGGGGGATGCCCTGCGCTCCTGGGGCAAACGAGGAAATACCCTTCAGCCAGAGGCGATCCTGGCCGGGTTGCGGGGCTATGCCCAAACCGGGAACTTGCACGCCCTACAACCGGAACTCCTTCTCCAAGGGATCCAACTGATTACCCTGGAATTGGGGATGCGCTTTTTGCAGGATTGGTTTGAAGACGCCTACTGGAATTGGGATCCCCAGCGCTACCCCAGCCGCAAAGCCCATAACCTGGCCCGCTGCCAACAGCAAATTTGCCTCTATCAAGACCTCACCCAGAGGGCACCCCAACTGTTGGAGTCCATGCGCGCCCTTTTGTCTTGTGAGCAGCGGAAAGAGGGAAGGTAGCCAACAGGTTTGCCCAGCTTTTGACAGCTCGTTTTGGGATCTGCTACCGCGGCATAGGAATGAAACATTTCTAAATATTTCTGTGGCATTGCTTCCCGACTCTCCTCCCCCAGAGGGAGAGGGGCTGGGGGCGGTCGCGAAACGCCTAGGAAGTGTCTCAATCTAGGTCGTGTTGATCTTATGTTAGGATAGAGAGAATGATTTATAGAGGAAAGAGGATGAAGTTGGTTTTTTTAGATGAAAACAAATGGCAGAAGATATTGGCTTTTTTACAGACAGAAGAGAGAGTTAACAT